>NZ_JAYMZS010000041.1:31731-70730 GCF_035828755.1 Amycolatopsis sp. H20-H5
GCGGGCGGCCGCTTCAGCGACCTCTCCGGCGAGCCGCGCTACGACAACGGCTCGGCCCTCTCCACCACCGGCCTCCTCCACGACGAAGCGCTTTCGATCCTGAAGCGCTGACGGCCCTTTCTCACGTTCATGGATGTCATGAAAGTGACTTTCCGGGCAATTTTTGCCCGGAAAGTCACTTTCATGACACTGGGGTCCGCAGCCACGAGCCTCGCCGAGCGCGGGCCCAGGGCGGCTCATCCCGCGCCGGGCAGCAGCCCCACCGCGCCGCGCGCGACCTGTGCCCAGGCCAGGCGGCCGAACAGGTAGTGGCAGGCGACCTGCTCGCTGGTGAACCTCGCCCAGTCGTAGCGGTTGCCCTGCTCGCGCCAGAAGACCTCCCAGGCGGCGTCGCCGCCCTCCTCGGCGTCGGCGCGCATCAGGCACCAGGCGTTGTCGGACTCGGCGCCGACGGAGACCACCTCGGGCGGCACCCCCAGCGCGGCCAGCCAGCGCAGGATCGACTCGGTGTTCATGGTTGCTCTCCCGTGAGATCGGCCAGGAATCCCAGCGTGACGAGCTCATCCGCGCCCAGGACCGTGCGCAGTCGCACGCCGCCGCCCGGCACGCCGAACCAGGCCGCCGACACCGACCGCCACGCGGGCAGCGCGCGGGTCACCCGATAGCGCCGGTAGTTCGTCACCGCGGACGGCGGCAGTGAGCGGTGGGCGAACGGGGTCGCGGCCGGGGCGAGGATCCGGCCGTGGGCGTCGCCGAAACGGTCGAGCTCGGTGCCGACGTCGAGCACCACCGGCTCCGCCGCTTCGGCGCTGCCCTCGGGGAACATCTCTCCCGGCGGCCAGGCGTACTCGGTCCCGGAAAGGCCCGTCCCGGCGAGGAAGCGGCGGTCCCAGTCGCGCTCCGGCAGTCCGCCGAGGGGGTCGTGCCCGCTGAGCAGCTCCGCGGGGGGCGCGACGGGGGGCAGGGTCGGCGCGCGCTGGAAACCGGCGCTGACGTGGGACAACGCCTCTTCGTCGGTCAGCAGGCCGGACTCGGGGTGGTCGAACGGCGCGAACCGCAGCCCGGCCGCGTACGCGAGGCCACCCGCGGGCAGCTGGCGCGCGGGCTTGTCGGCGGCGACCGGCAGGTGGCCGATCGGGAACAGGTGGACCAGGA
Organism: Amycolatopsis sp. H20-H5; assembly: GCF_035828755.1. NCBI lineage: Bacteria > Bacillati > Actinomycetota > Actinomycetes > Pseudonocardiales > Pseudonocardiaceae > Amycolatopsis > Amycolatopsis sp. H20-H5. The sequence goes on from NZ_JAYMZS010000041.1 coordinate 32,887, forward strand.
ACAACGCGACGATGCTCTGCCGCTCCTGACGCGGCGAGCCCAGCGGTGGCTTCTGGTGTGGAGGCGGCGGCAGGGGGACGGGACGCTGGAGGTTGTCCAGCACCGGCGGCCATGGCGCGGGCGCGAACGGGAGCGGCGTGCCCGACCTCGGCGTCGGCACGTCCTCGAACCCGCCGGGGGCGAGCAGGCCCCCGTACCGCACGGGCAGCCGGATCGGCCCCGTACCCGCCTCGGACTGCTCGGTCACGGCACCCTCCCCGGGAGTCGATGCCACCGGCGAAGCGGGTGGCATCCGTTGGACGCTCACGATGCCCATCCGGTTCCCGGCAGCGGGAAACGAATGCGGATTCAGCCGCCGAGGGCGTTGACCACCCGCGACGCGCTGGGCCTGCCGAGCCGCTCCGCCATCCAGACGCTGGTCTCGACGAGTGCGCCGAGGTCGACGCCGTGCTGGACGCCGAGCCCGTCGAGCATCCAGACGAGGTCCTCGGTGGCGAGGTTCCCGGTGGCCGACTCGGCGTACGGGCAGCCGCCGAGGCCGCCGGCCGAAGCGTCCACAGTGGACACTCCGCAGCGGAGCGCGGCGAGGGTGTTCGCCAGCGCCTGGCCGTAGGTGTCGTGAAAGTGCACGGCCAGCGCGCCGACGTCGACCCCGGCTTCACCGAAACCGGCGAGCAGGCCTTCGACCTGACCGGCCGTGGCGACGCCGATGGTGTCCCCGAGCGAGAGCTGCGAGCAGCCCAGCTCCAGCAACCGCGTGCCCGCCTTGACGACCTGCTCGGCCGGAACGGCGCCTTCCCAGGGGTCGCCGAAGCACATGGAGAGGTAGCCGCGGACTTCCAGGCCCTCGGCCAGCGCGCGCGTGACGACCGGCTCGAACATCGAGAACTGCTCGTCCAGCGTGGAGTTGAGATTGCGCTGGGCGAACGTCTCGGTGGCGCTGGCGAAGATCGCGATGTGCCCGACACCGGCCTCGAGCGCGCGGTTCAGCCCGCGCTCGTTCGGCACGAGGACCGGGTAGCGCACGCCTTCGCGCTGGTCCAGCCCGGCGAGCAACTGCTCGGCGTCGGCCAGCTGCGGCACCCACTTGGGGTGCACGAAACTGGTCGCCTCCAGGGTGGTGAGCCCCGCCGTGGCAAGCCTGTCGAGGAACTCGAGTTTCACCTCGACCGGCACGATGGACTTCTCGTTCTGCAGGCCGTCGCGCGGGCCGACCTCCCAGATCGTCACCCGTTCGGGCAGCTCACCGGAGGAAGACACCCGCTGCGGCAGCCCCAGTTCCCGGACGCCCACGTCAGCGACGGCCGCGACGCGAGGGCGGCGGCTGCTGGGGCGGCGGGCCCTGCTGGCCCGGCGGGTACTGCTCGGTCTGCTGCGGGCCGGGCGTCTGGCCGCGCTGGAAGTCGTCGTACGGGTTGTCGTTGACCTCGCGGTAGATCACCGTGTGCACCCGCTCGACCTTGGGGATGTCGTCGAACTTCAGCGGCTCGTCCGAGGCGGACTCGATGATCAGCGTGCCGCAGCCGAACACCCGGTCCAGCAGGCCGTGCTCGAACTGCACGCTGTTGATGCGGGACAGCGGGATGTCGATCCCGGTGCGCTTCAGCACGCCTTCGCGCGCTATCAGCCTGTCGGTGGTGACGATGAAGTGCGTGGTGCGCCAGCGCACGAACGGCACCAGGAACAGCCAGACCACCAGGACGACCACGACCACGGCGATGGCGATCTCCGCCACCATGCCCCACGGCGCGGCGGCGTCCCTGGCCAGGATCGCGAGCCAGCTGCCGACGCCCACGCTCACCACGAAGGTGAGGAACGGGAAGATGAGCATCTTGAAGTGCGGATGACTGTGCACTACGACATGCTCGTTTTCACTGAGCAAATCGTCTGGATAGGCCACGGCGGACGCTCCCAAGGTGTCATGCGACGCTGGTCGCCTCACCGTACCGGCGAACGGTCGGCCCGGTGGGGAGGACACCGCAATTGGTACTAGGCGGGACGGACGTGCACCACGTCGCCCGCGAAAACGGTCTGACGGCCGCCGCCCGCGACGTCGACTGTCAGCTGCCCCGCCGCGTCGACGTCGGCCGCGCGGCCGACGAGCGACTTGCCGTCCGGCAGCTCGACGCGGACGTCCTGGCCGAGGGTGGCGCAGTGGCGGCGGTACTCGTCGAGCAGCCCGGCCGCGGTGAGATCGCCCCCGGCGAGCCGCCAGCGGCGTTCCCGGTCGTCGAACGCGGCCAGCAGCAGCGCGGCGACCTCGGTCCGATCGGTGACGGTGGCCCCCTGCTCGGCCAGCGAGGTCGCGGGCAGCCCGCCCGGCCCGGCGGGCACGTCCTGCCCGAGCGGCAGCACGTTGAGCCCGATCCCCACCACGACGGAGACGTCCCCGGCCGCGATGGCCTCGGCGAGGATCCCGGCGCACTTGGCGCGCGCGGGCCCGGCGAGCACGTCGTTCGGCCACTTGAGGACAGCGTCGACACCCACTCGGGCGGCGACGTCGCGCACGGCCAGCCCGGCGACCACGGACAGCGACCCGAGCGCGCTGAAAGCGACCTCTCGCGGGCGGAGCAACACGCTGAGATACAGCCCGGCACCCTTCGGCGAGCTCCAGGAACGGGCCCGCCTGCCGACCCCGGCCGTCTGCTCCTCGGCGATCAGCACGGTCCGGTCGGCGGCGCCGGAGGTCGCGGCTTCGCGCAGGTCGGCATTGGTGGAGCCGGTGCTCGCGACAACGTCGACAGCGGCGTACCGCCCGGCCAGCCCGGCGCGCAGCCCGGCGGCGTCAATCCCAGTCATGTGTCCACGATATGGGAGTCCCCCTAACGTGCAAGGCGTGGTCTCGTTACCTAGAGGTGCCCTCTTCTAACCTGGACGCTGTGACCACCGAGCCGCAGCCCGAAGCCACAGCCAAGAAATCCGGCTGGGCACGGGGTGCACTGACCCGGGGGCTCGTCGCACTGCCGCTCGTCGCGGGCCTGGTCACCGCCGGGTGGCTGCTCAACGGCGGCAACGACCGGCCGTCGACGGCGGCGGTCCCGATCCAGGCGCCCACCCCCGCGGCGGACACGATCGGCGGCGGCGCGGGTCCGTCGGTGCTGGAGGTCAGCGCGCCGGTCCAAGCCCAGCAGGCGCCCGCGAAGGGCGTGAAGCCGCTGGAGGAGTGGGCGAACAAGCTGGCAGGCCCGCTGGACATCCCGGCGAGCGCGCTGATGGGGTACGCGAACGGCGAGCTGGCGCTGCGCGGGGAACAGCCGAAGTGCCACCTGTCCTGGGTGACGCTGGCCGGGATCGGCGCGGCGAACTCGAACCACGGGCGCGGCGGCGATCAGCAGCGCGGCCCGCTCGGGCTGTCGGCCCAGCAGTGGAAGAAGTGGGGCGCGAACATCCCCGGCATCGCGAAGCCCGCGATCACGAACCCGGACGCCGCTTCGGTCGCCGCGGGCCGCGCCCTGTGCGCGGGCGGCACGGACCTCGGCGGCGGCAACGGCTGGTGGAACGCCGTGGCCTCGTACAAGGACGCGAAGGCGGGCAACGCCACCGAGTTGTTCCGCCAGCAGGTCCTCGGCAACGCCCAGCTGTTCTCGACCCTGTCCCTCGACCCTTCGCGGGCGGCGACGCCGTCAGTGCGCGCGACCCGCTTCGCGCTCGGCCAGCTCGGCCTGCCTTACGTCTGGGGCGGCAACGGGCCGGACGCGGGCGCGGCGGGCTTCGACTGTTCCGGCCTGACCAAAGCCTCCTACGACGACGCGGGCGTCGCGCTGCCGCGAACCGCGGACAGCCAGTTCCGCGCGCTGCCGCCGGTGCCCGCCGCGGAGCAGCCGAAACTCGGCGACCTCGTGTTCTACGGCAATCCCGCGACCCGCATCCACCACGTTGGGCTCTACCTCGGCAACGGGCTGATGATCAACGCCCCGACCGAGGGTCAGGCCGTGCAGATCCACACGTATCACTCGAAGGGCGACGACTACGTCGGTGCGGGCCGCCCCTCCAACTAGGCTTTATCGGCCCACCGCACCAGTGCCGGTTTCCTGGGGCAAACCGGCGAAATCGCCAGTCTGTGGTGAGCGCTGAAGGGCTTTACGGCGGAGCATGGCCGAAAACGCCGCCGCGATCAGCCAGAGCACGGCCGCGGCCAGGAACGGCGACGCGGTTCCCCATGATGTGGCGAGCCGCCCGGCGGTGGCACTGCCCACGGCGAACCCTCCCCACATGAACGTGGTCAGCCAGGCGAACGTCTCGGTTCGCTGATGGTCGGGGCTCGCCGCCCCGAGCACGAGCTGTTCGATGGCGTCGCGGGCCCCGGCGACGAGCCCCACGGCCGCGAACGCCACCCCGAGCGTCAGCATGGTGGGGGCAGCCATGGTGGCCAGGAGCAGTACGCCGCTCAGCGCGTAGAGAACGGTCAGGTGGCACCGGCGGTCTCCGCGCCACGTGCGGGCGCCGTAGACCAGTCCGCTCACCACCGCGCCGACCGACAGTGCGCTGACGACCAGTCCGGCGGCCGGGGTGTTGTTCCAGCTCGTCGCCATGCTCGCCGCGCCCACCTGCATCGCGGCGACACCGAAAGTGCCCGCGGCGGCGATGAGCAGAAGGGTGAGAACGCGGCGTCGCTTCAAGGGGCCCAGCCAGGTCGGCTTCTCGGCCGGGCAGGGATGGGCCTGCACGGCTTCGCGGAGCACAGGCGCGGTGGCCAGGCCGAGAACTCCGGCGACGGTGGCGAGTGCACCGGCAGCGATGAGGACGATCGGCGCGGTGACGCTGAGCACCGCGGTCACGACCAGCGGGCCGCTGATGAAGGTGGCTTCGTTGCTCACCGCGTCGAGGCCTCGGCGGCCCGTTCGGGAACACTCCACCGGCCGCCCGACTGCCCCTGAAGGCCACCTTCACAGCGTTTTACGCCGTGAAGGTGGCCTTCAGGGACAGTCGAAGACGGCGAGCCCGAGTCAGGAAAGCGTGCGCTCGAAGCAGATCGACAGGTCCGAGCCGACGTAACCACCGAACAACGGGATCTCGCGGTAGCCCTCGCGGCGGTAGAAGCGCTCGGCTTCGGGCTGCAGGTTCCCGGTTTCCAGGCGCAGTGTCCGCCAGCCGAGCCCGGCGGCGACCGTCTCCAGCGTGCGCAGCAACGCCGTGGCGACGCCGCTGCCCCGAGCGACGGGGTCCACGTACATGCGCTTGATTTCGGCGGTGGCAGCACTCAACTGGCGTAACGCGCCGCACCCGACGGCTTCACCCGAACGCGCGACGGCGACGAGGAACACGTCGATGTCGGCGGCCGACGGCGGCGTTCCCGGCTCGTGGTCGTCCCGGCCGTAGCGGGCGTTGAGTTCGGTTCGTTGACGCGCTCGCAGGGCGGCGCCGTCGGGGTCGTCCCAGTGCCGCTCTTCGATCGTCCACTCCACCGGCCACTCCCGCCTCGATTGGTAACAGATGTTACGGTAACAGACGTTCCGGAATCGTCAGGAGTGACTCATGGCACGGAAGGCCGACAAGCCCGCCCAGGAAGCCCAGCTGTCCCAAGCGGTCTGGGACGTGCTCGCCGGGCAGGGCCTCGACCGGCTGACGATCCGCGCGGTCGCCGCGGCGGCCGGGTGCACGACCGGACTCGTCATGCACCGGTTCCCGCACCGCCGGGCCCTGCTCCTGCATGCCCGCGGGCTCCTCCACGAGCGGACGCGCGCCCGCGTCGACGCGCTCGAAGCGGACGCGGCGACACCGCGCGACTCGCTGCGCGCCGTGCTCCGGCAGGCGCTCGCACTGAACGAGGAGAAGGTCGGCGAGACGTTTGTCTGGCTGGGTTTCCTCGCCGCCGCCGTCGGCGACGAGGAGATGAACGCCTTGCATCGCGCCAAGAACCAGGCCTGGCGGGAACGCGTGTCCAGGCTCGTCGCGGCCGTCGCCCCGGACTGGACGGCCGAGCGGGTGGCGACCGTCGCGTTCGGGCTGATCGCGACCGCGGACGGGGCCGCGACCCTCGCCTCGGCCGACCCAGTTGCCTATCCCCCGGCCACCCAGTCCGCGATGCTCGACACGACGCTGACCGCGCTGGGCCTCAGCTGACCGGGACCGCAGCGGCCCGGAACGTGCGCCGGTAGGCCTTGGGCGAAACACCCAGCGCGGTCTGCAGGTGCTGGCGCAGCGACGCGGCCGTGCCGAAACCGGCCTCAGCGGCGACCCGGTCAACGGGCAGGTCGGTCTCCTCCAGCAGTTGCCGGGCCCGCTCGATCCGTTGCTGGGTAAGCCATTGCACCGCCGAGATGCCGACCTCGTCGCGGAAGCGCCGGGTGAACGTCCGAGTGCTCATCGACTCGCGGGCGGCGAGCTCGCGCAAGGTGAGCGGCTGGTCGAGATGCTGCAACGCCCAGGCGCGCGCGGCGGCGGTCGAGGAGAACTGCGGCTCCGGCACCGGGCGCCGGATGAACTGCGCCTGCCCGCCGTCGCGATGCGGGGAGACCACCGTGCCCCTGGCGACCTCGTTGGCCACCGCGGCGCCGTGGTCGCGGCGGATCATGTGCAGGCACAGGTCGATCCCGGAGGCGACGCCCGCGGAGGTGAGCACGTTGCCGTCGTCGGTGTAGAGCACGTCCGGGTCGAGCCGCACCGAGGGGAACAGCTGCTCGAACTCGCAGGCGGACCTCCAATGCGTCGTCGCGCGGAGCCCGTCGAGCAGCCCCGCCGCGGCGAGCACGAACGCGCCCGTGCAGATCGACGCGATCCGGGCACCCGGACGGATGAGCGCGAGTGCTTCGGCCAGCGCGGGCACGAGCGCCCGCCCGCGCGGCTCGTACTCGCTGATCGACGCCGGGATGATCACCGTGTCGGCCTCGGCCAGCATCGCCGGGCCGTGCTCGACGTTGATCGTGAAGTCGGCGTCGGTCCACACCTGTCCCGGCACGAGTGCGCAGGTCAGGACGTCATACAGCGGCTCGCCACCCTCGCCGCGGGCTTGCCCGAACAGCCGGTGCACGATGCCCAGCTCCATCGGCAGCAAGCCGTCGCGGACGAGCACGGCCACCCGGTGGCGATCGGGACGCGGGAAAACAGCCATGGCTCGATTCTTGCACATGTTGTCCATCAGGCCACTCGTTCGAGGGGACCCATCGCGGCAAGCTCGTCACCGTGAGCAACACGAACGAGAGGGATCGAGCATGAAGGCGCTGTGGATCTTCGCCCACCCTGAGCAGCGGTCCTTGAGCGGAGCACTGCGCGACGAGGGCCTGCGGACGCTGCGCGGCCAGGGGCACGAGGTCCGCGAATCGGATCTGTACGCGATGGACTGGAAGCCCGTCGTCGACAGCGCGGACTTCGGCGCGGCCGCGAACGGGCGGCTGTTCGTGGGGCCGACGTCCAAGGACGCCTACCGGGACGGCGAGCTGAGCGAGGACATCGTCGCCGAGCACGGGAAACTCGACTGGGCCGACACCGTGATCCTGCAGTTCCCGCTGTGGTGGTACGGCATGCCCGCCATCCTCAAGGGCTGGTTCGACCGCGTCTTCGTGAACGGTTTCGGTTACGGCGTAACACATCCCGACGGCCACACGCTGCGCTACGGCGAAGGAAGGCTGGCGGGCAAACGGGCGATGGTGATCGTGACGGCGGGCGCGCCCGCCGTCACGATGGGCCCGCACGGGGTGAACGGCGAGCTCAACGACCTGCTCTTTCCGCTCCAGCACGGCACGCTGTTCTACGCCGGGATGTCCGTGCTCCCGCCGCTGGCCGTCTACGGCGCGAACCGGGTCTCACCCGGCGAGTACGAGGCGGCCGCCACCCGGCTGCGTGACCGGTTGCACACCCTGCGGACGACCACACCGCTTCCGTTCCGCTTCCAGAACCACGGGGACTACGACGAAAACCTGGTGCTGCGCGAGGAACTCACCTGCGGAAACACCGGACTCGACGTCCACTACACCCGAGCGTGACCCCACTCGCCAACTGCCCCTGAAGGCCACCATCACGGCGTTAAACGCCGTGAGGCCCGTCGCCGACGAGGCGACGGGCCGTTGGGAACACAGTGGCCTTCAGGGGCACTCAGGCGGCGACCTGGATGTCGGCGAAGAAGGCCGATGCGGCGCCGATCGCGGCGGAGTCGGTGAGGACGTCGCCGGGCCTGCTGCCGTTGCCCAGCAACACGCCGCCCCAGTTCATGCCGAGGTAGGCGGCGCTGCGGCGCAGCGTGCCGACGAGCGGGTCCGCCTGCCCTGGCTCCTCGGCCAGCACCGAAACACCCCACAAGGTCTTGCCTCGCATGCGGGCCTTGAACTCGACGCCCGGCGCCTTCATCCAGCCCGACCAGTAGTCGAGGTACAGCTTCACCGACGCCGACACGCTGTACCAGTAGACCGGCGAAGCGATGACAAGGTCCGTCGCGGCGAAGGTCGCGTCCAGCAGGAGCCGTTCGTCGCCAACGGGCTCGGCTTGGGGAACCTCGCTGTGCCGCCGGTCTTCGAAGGCGGGCAACGGGACTTCGGGCAGCCGGATCCAGCGTTGCGTCGTCGACTGCGGGAGTTCGGTGGCCGCCTGCCGGGCGAGCGTCTCGGTGTTCCCGTCGACGCGGGAAGAGCCCAGAAGGAACAGGAAGCTGCGGGAGTCCGACATCAGAGGTCCTTTCATGAAGTAGATACATGCATGTGCAAGCAGATACTGTCACTGCATGTACGATCCCGTCAAGAACACCAGGGAGGCCGCGATGAGCGCCGACGAGCAGTCATGGACCCGCGTGCTCGCGCTGCACGGGCGTATCGAGCAGGAGCTCGCGAAGGCACTTCACCGTCGCCACGGCCTCGGGCTTTCCGAGTACCGCGCACTGGCCAAGCTGGCCGTGTCCACCGAAGGCGAGCTGCGGATGCAGGAGCTCGCCGAGGCCATCGGGCTCAACCAGAGCTCGGTGAGCCGGATGGTCGCGCGCTTGGAGGACGCCGGTCTCACCGTGCGTGACATCTGCGCCGACGACCGTCGCGGGGTGTACTCGGTGATCACGCCGGAAGGCCGCAAACGTCACGCCGAGACCGAGCCGACGTATCGCGACGTGCTCGCGATCGCACTCGACAAGGCCTCGGGCGACCCGGAGCTCAGCACCGCGGTGTCGGCGATCCGGGGAGCTTGACCCTCATATTCTTCAGTGGTTATATTCCCCTTGACGTACACGAAGGGAGCTGACCGTGCCGGGGCGAGCGGAACTGGACAACGTCGGCGAGCGGCCCGCGGTGCGGCTGGAGCGCCGCCTCACGCACTCGCCGGAGAAGGTCTGGCACGCGATCACCGACCCGGCCGAGCTCGCGCACTGGTTCCCGGCGGCGGTCAGCGCCGAGCTGCGCCCCGGCGCGCCCATCCGGTTCACCTTCGCGGGCCAGGACGCCGTTTCCACGGGCGAGATCCTGGAAGTCGATCACCCGTCGGTGTTCGCGTTCACCTGGAATGGTGACGTGCTGCGCTGGGAAATCCAGCCGGACGGCGAAGGCTGTCTGCTGCGGTTCACCCACAGCTTCGGCCGCGGCGAGCCCGCGATCGCGAAGGTCGCCGCCGGGCGCACCGCCGCGGGCTGGGACGTCTGCCTCGACGCGCTGGCCGCCAGGCTCGCGGGCCGTGAATTCGAGCAGCCGGGCGGGTGGCTGCCGCGGATCGAGGCCTACGCCGAGGAATTCGGGCTCGGCGCGGGCGAGGTCACCGAGACGCCGGACGGGTATCTCGTGCGGTTCCGGCGCGACCTGATGTGGAAGACGCTCGACGACGTCTGGGCGCTGCTGGCGCCGGAACCGGTCGGCGCCGAGCCGCCGCTTCCCGCGACCAACGGCTACGTCGCGGCAGGCGAGGTCACCATCGCCGAGGCGCCGCGTGTGCTCGAATACCGCTGGCTGCACGACGGCGAACCGGCCGGGCTGGTGCGCTGGGAGTTCGTGCACGGTGAGTTCGACGGCACCCGCGTCGAACTCACCCAGACCGTGCCACGCGCGCTCGACGGCGTCCTGCCGACGGCGTTGGCGGCCTGGCACACCCAGCTCGAACTGTTCTTCGCCGCGACCCACGGCGAAATCCGCTGCCACTGGCCGGAAGACCGCACCGCCGCCCTCCTGACGCGCTACGCGGCGTCGCAACTCGTCGACGAGTCGTGGTCTTTCGGAAACTGAGAGACCACGACTCGTCGACGCGTTGCGGGTTTGACGCACACGCACGCACGCACTGAGAGTGCGGCTCCGCCCTGGGGATGACCGTCGCCGGGCGGACGCGCGAAAGCGGGTGTCCCCGCTAGGTTTCGGACATGATCCGATCAGACCGGCCGTCCCGGCTCGGCGGGCTGCTGCTCGGCGTCCTGGCCGCGCTCACGCTGGCGATCGCGACCGGCGGAAACCTCGCGGCGAGCAGCTGGGCGTTCATCGTCGAGTCCGTCCGGGTGCTCATGCTGACCACGTTCGACCTCGACGCCTACGTCTATTCGGCGCTGCGGGACGGGGCGAGCGGGTTCCTGCTCAAGGACACTCCCCCGGCCGGTCCGCTCTCCGCGATCACGGTCGTCGCGGCTGGCGACGGCCTGCTGGCGCCGTCGATCACGCGGCGGCCGATCGCGGAGTTCGCCCGCCTGCCGGACACCGCGCGCAGCACGGCGCGGGCGCTCGACGGCGTCACCGTCCGGGAGCAGGAGGTGCTGGGCCTGATCGCGCGGGGGCTGTCCAACGCCGAGATCGCCGAGCACCTGCACCTCGGGCAGGCCACGATCAAGACCCACGTCGGACGGCTGCTGTTCAAGCTGACCGCACGGGATCGGGCACAGCTGGTGATCATCGCGTACGAAAGCGGCCTGGTGCGGCCCGCGCTCTGACGCTCAGCCCTCGGACACTCAGCGCTCTGAAACTCAGCCGAGAGCCTGCATCGCCGGGGCGAAACGACGGGAGGCGTCACCCGGCAGGGTGCGTCCGCCGTGGACCATCCGTGGCGCCGGGTCACGCGGCACCAACCCACCCGCGCGGGCCCAGGCGAGCAGGCCGGACGCCCGGGTGTCGATGTCGACCCGCAGGTTCGTGCCGGACTCGGCCGCGACACCGCCGATAAGCGCCTTCGCCTCTTCCTCGTCCCCGGCCACGACAGGACCGATCACCGTCTCGTCCGGGTAGCGCGTCCCGAACGCGTAGCCGGTTACCCGGCCTTCGCGGCTCACGACGTGTACGTGCTCAGCCTCGGTGAGAAGGCGGCTGAGCAGCGCGCGCCGGTCCGTCCCGTAGACCTCGGTGTCCAGCTTGTGGATCGCGGCGAGGTCGTCGCCGGCGATGGGGCGCGCGACCGGTCCGTTCGTGGTGAGCACGCCGCGGAAGCACTGGACCTCGCCCGCGAGGACGAACCCCAGCGACTCGTACAGCGGACGGCCGAACTTTGTCGAGATCAGGAAGAGCGTCCGGTCCCCGGCCGCGGTCATGGCGCGCGCCATCACCCGTTTGCCAAGACCTTGCCGCTCGAACCGGGCCGCGACCAGGACCATCGAGATGGCCGCGAGGTCGTCGCCCACCGGGGTCAGGATCACCGACGCGGCCAGCCCGCCGTCCGGTGCTTCGACGCCGAAACCCTGTCCGGCTTCGAGCAGCAAGGCCCATTTGCTCTCTTCGCCCGGCCAGCCTCGATCGACCGCCAGCTCGAGGCAGGCGGCGAGGTCAGCGGTGGCCAGCGGGCGCACTGCGGACGGGGCGAAGGTCACCGGATCACGCTACGGAGCCCCCGCGGACCACGCACCCCGATTCCCGCCGACGTTGCGTACGCCACACGCGAAGTGACCGGACAGTAGCTAAGCTGCGGATCCATGAGCAGTGCGACGAAGCCGCTCGGGGTGCCGCCCGAGGAAGAGCCGGACATCCACACGACGGCGGGCAAGCTCGCCGATCTGTATCGCCGATACGACGAGGCGGTCCACGCGGGTTCGGCCAACGCGGTGGAGAAACAGCACGCCAAGGGCAAGAAAACCGCGCGCGAGCGGATCGACCTGCTGCTCGACGAAGGCTCGTTCGTCGAGCTGGACGAGCTGGCGAAGCACCGCTCGACCAACTTCGGCCTCGAGAAGAACCGGCCGTACGGCGACGGCGTCGTCACCGGGCACGGCACGATCGACGGCCGCCCGGTGTGCGTGTTCTCGCAGGACGTCACCGTGTTCGGCGGCGCGCTCGGCGAGGTCTACGGCGAGAAGATCGTCAAGGTGATGGACCTGGCGATCAAGACCGGCCGGCCGATCATCGGCATCAACGAGGGCGGCGGCGCGCGCATCCAGGAGGGTGTCGTCTCGCTCGGCCTCTACGGCGAGATCTTCAACCGCAACGTGAAGGCCTCGGGCGTCATCCCGCAGATCTCGCTGATCATGGGCGCCAACGCGGGCGGGCACGTCTACTCCCCGGCGCTGACCGACTTCGTGGTGATGGTCGACAAGACCTCCCACATGTTCATCACCGGCCCGGACGTCGTGAAGACCGTCACCGGCGAAGAGGTCTCCTTCGAGGAGCTCGGCGGCGGGCGCACGCACAACACGAAGTCCGGCAACGCGCACTACCTCGGCTCCGACGACGAGGACGCCATCGGCTACGTCAAGGAACTCCTGACGTACCTCCCGGCGAACAACCTCTCCGAGCCGCCGGTGTTCGAAACGACCGAGCCGTCGGGCGGGTTCTTCGACGCCGTCACGGACTCCGACCGCGAGCTCGACACGATCATCCCGGACTCGCCGAACACCCCGTACGACATGCACGAGGTGGTCAACCGCGTCCTCGACGTCGGCGACTTCCTCGAGGTCCACGAGCTGTTCGCGCCCAACATCCTGGTCGGCTTCGGCCGCGTCGACGGCCACAGCGTCGGCGTCGTGGCGAACCAGCCGACCCAGTTCGCGGGCTGCCTCGACATCGACGCGTCGGAGAAGGCCGCCCGGTTCGTGCGCACCTGCGACGCGTTCAACATCCCGGTGCTGACCTTTGTGGACGTCCCCGGCTTCCTGCCGGGCACCGACCAGGAGTGGAACGGCATCATCCGGCGCGGCGCGAAGCTGATCTACGCCTACGCCGAAGCGACCGTCCCGCTCGTCACGGTGATCACGCGCAAGGCGTTCGGCGGCGCGTACGACGTGATGGGCTCGAAGCACCTCGGCGCGGACGTCAACCTGGCGTGGCCGACGGCCCAGGTCGCGGTGATGGGCGCCCAGGGCGCGGCGAACATCGTGCACCGCAAGACACTGGCGAAGGCGGCTTCGGACGGCCAAGACGTCGACGCGTTGCGCGCCGACCTGATCCAGGAGTACGAGGACACCCTGCTCAACCCGTACGCGGCCGCCGAGCGCGGCTATGTCGACTCGGTGATCGTCCCGGCGCATACTCGGGGGCACGTGTCGAAGGCGCTCTCGCTGCTTCGCGGCAAGCGTGAGACGCTGCCGCCGAAGAAGCACGGCAACATCCCGCTGTGAGGTGCTCATGACCGACTCCCCTCGCCCGCTGCTCCGCGTGGTCCGCGGCAACCCGAGCGACGCCGAACTGGCGGCCCTGACCGCCGTCGTGGCCGTGGCTTCGCGGTCGCGCGGCACGGAAGCTCCGGCTCCGCGCCACTCTTGGTGGGCCGACAAGGCTTCCGCCGTCCGCGAGCCGCTGCGTCCCGGCGAAGGCGCTTGGCGCGCTTCGGCGTTGCCTCGCTAGCTTTGACTGCCCCTGAAGGCCACCATCACGGCGTTTTACGCTGTGAAGGTGGCCTTCAGGGGCAGTTGGCGGGTGCGGCTCAGCTCGCGGTGAGTGCTGTGTCGTCGAGGACGAACGAGGTCTGCAGCTTCGAACCCTCCGTGCCGGTGAACGTCAGGGTGACGGTCTTGCCCGCGTAGGCGGCCAGTGAGAACGTGTGCTGCTGGTAGCCAGCGGCGGCGTCCAGGTTGGAGTAGGTCGCCAGCGTTGTCGACGTCGTGCCATCGCCGACCTTGAGCACGAGCTTGTCGTACGCGGTCGTGCCCGTCTCGGCGGAGTCGACGTGCAGCCAGAACGCGAGGCTGTAGCTCGCACAGCCGGTGGGCAGGGTGACGCTCTGGCTGAGGGTGTCGGTGTGCGCGGCGCCGTAGCCGTCGAGCCAGCCGTCCCACGTTCCGGTGCGGGCGGGCTCGCTCGGGCCGTTCTGGGCGATCACGCCGGACGGGTCCGTCCAGCCGGTGGCACCGGCCTCGAAGCCGGGGTTGACCAGCTTCTGCCCGGCTCCGGCGCAGCTTCCGCCGGTACCGCCGACGGTCCAGGCGAAGCTCGTCGAGCCGGTCGCACTGGCCGCGTCGGTCGCCGTCGCGGTCACCGTGAACGAGCCCGCGGTCGACGGGGTGCCGGAGACCAGGCCCGCGGAGCTGATGCTCAGCCCGGCCGGAAGACCGGTGGCCGACCAGGTGTACGGCGCGGTGCCGCCGGTCGCGGAGAGCTGCACGCTCGCCGCCTGTCCCACGGTGCCGGACTGCGCGCCCGGGTTCACCGCGGACACCGTCCCGGAACCGCCGCCACTCCCGGCGAGCCAGGCCGTCGCGTTGAGGCCCAGTGCCGCGTTGTCGGCGGTCGGGTCCGTCCAGCCGTTGAACAGGTTGTTGCCCGACTGCCCGGTACCGTCGTCGATCGTCGAACTGTCGCCCCAGACCGCCACCCGGCCCGAGCCGAACGTGCTGGTCACGAAGAACGCGTTGGTGTTGCCCGGCGTCGCGGTGCTGAGGTAGGCGAGCCCCTTCACCGCGGGGTTGTCCGCCGGCTTGAGGGTGAACGTGGTGCCGTTCGCGATGAGACTGTGGTGGACCGTCCCGAAAGCACCGTTGAGCACCGGGTTCGTCGCGTCGGTGAGCGCCACCGGATGATCGCTGACGATGTTCTTCAGGTCGACCGAGAACCCGAACGGATCGGTTCCGGTGACACCGTTGTTGCTCATCAGGTCGTTGATGATGGCCGGTGAGTCCCAGCCGTCGTTGTTGCGGTCGCTGCCGGTGTGGTCGGAGATCAGGAACAGGCCGCCGCCGTTCTGCACGAAGTGGATCACCGCCGCCTTCTCCGCCGCGCTCAGCACGATGTTGGGCTCTGGCAGCACGAACTCGTCGAAGTTGGCCAGGTCCAGGGGGTTCGAGGTGTTCCCGTAGGTGATGGTGCCGCCCGCGGGCACCGTCTTCAGGCTGTACTGCCCGGTCTTCTGCAGGGCGACACCCCAGGCGGAAAGCGCACCGGTCCAGTCGGTTTCCTTCTGCGGCGAGGCGTTCTGTGCGGTCGGGTCCGGCTGGGCGGTGCTGATGATCCAGTCCGCGTTGCCCGCGGTCTCGGCCTTGCTGTTGTCGAACAGGACGCGGTGGGGCGTCACGGCGGGCGCGGCGGCGGCCGGTGCGACGAGCAAGGCACCGGCGAACACGACGATCGCGACGACTCCGGGCAGACGAAGGTTCATGCGCACTCCTCGGGGCGGGAACTCGGGAGACATGACTGTGACCGCCGGAGAAAAGGGGAACAGGGCGGTTCGCGGGACAGCCGGTGAACTCTGGGCAACGTACCTCCCGCCGGTACCGGCGAAAGTCGCTCCTGGTGCGACACAACGGATTTTACGGACGAACGACCACGCCCCCAGACACGTTCGTACCAAGGCGTTCACCGGGATGTACTAGCTCCGCCGACGACGGCGGGGCAACGTGTCGGGATGACTGACGACAAAGCGATCTTCACCCACCACTTCAGCCGTCGCGGTTTCCTGGCCGCGACCGGTGCGGCCGGCGCGGTACTCGCGATCGGCCCGCTCGCCGGTACCGCCATGGCAGACGAACCCGAAACGATCGGGCAGACCCCCACCGGCGATCCCGTCCGGACCCCGGCCGTCGCGGGGCTGCACCTGCAGTTCGGCGCGGATTCGTCGCGCGAGGTGGTGGTTTCCTGGCATTCACTGCAGCCCGTGCGCAACGCCCGCGTGCTGCTCGGACGGCCCGATGGACGCTACGAGCTCAGCGCGCCCGCGAAGACAGTCAGCTACACCGACGCGAAGTCGGGCCAGGTCGTCTACGCCCTGCACGCGCCGCTGCGGGGGCTGCACGCGGACACCGAGTACGTCTACGCCGCGCTCCACGAGGGCGCCGAGCCCGCCATGGCCACTTTCCGCACGGGGCCGCGCGGGCGCGCCAAGTTCACCTTCACCAGCTTCGGCGACCAGGGCACCCCCACCCTCGGCAAGCGCTACACGCCGCCTCCCGGGGTCACGCTGCCGAATCCGCCGTTCGTCAACGACAACCTCGGCTCGCCCGCGGCGGGCGACACGACGGCGGGGGTCGAACGGGTCCAGCCGCTGTTCCACCTGTTCAACGGCGACCTCTGCTACGCCAACCTCGCGACCGACCGGGTCCGGACGTGGTGGGACTTCTGGACGAACAACAGCCGAAGCGCCCGTAACCGGCCGTGGATGCCGTCAGCGGGCAACCACGAGAACGAGCTGGGCAACGGGCCCATCGGCTACGCCGCGTACCAGACGTACTTCTCGGTGCCACCGGCCTCAGGCCAGACCGACGTCACGCGCGGGCTCTGGTACTCCTTCACCGTCGGGTCCGTCCGGGTGATCAGCCTCGCGAACGACGACATCTGCTACCAGGACGCGGGCAACAGCTACGTCCGCGGGTACTCCCGCGGCGCGCAGAAAGCGTGGCTGGAGGCGGAACTCGCCAAGGCCCGCGGGGATCACGACGTCGACTGGGTGGTGATCTGCATGCACCAGGTGGCGATCAGCACCGCGGACCAGGCCAACGGCGCCGATCTCGGCATCCGCGAGGAGTGGGTGCCGCTGTTCGATCGTTACGGCGTCGACCTGGTCGTCTGCGGGCACGAGCACCACTACGAGCGGTCGCACCCGATTCGCGGGCAGGAGGCCACGCCCACCCGCACGCCGATCCCGGTGTCGACCGGGACCGAGGTCGTCGACACCAGCAAGGGCACCGTGCACCTGGTGATCGGCGGCGGCGGCACCTCCGCACCGTCCAACCAGGTGCTGTTCACCCCGCCCCGCTGCCGCGTGATCACGTCGGTGGGCGCGCCCAATCCGGACACCGGGAAACGTCCTCCCGTCTATGTGACCGAGAACGCACCGTGGTCGGCCGTGCGCAACGCCGCCCACCCGTACGGCTTCGCGGCCTTCACCGTCGACCCAGGCACCCGGCGCGGCGGCGTGACATCCCTGCAGGTCACGTACTACGACGTGCTCGGCCCGGACGGCGCGCTCAAGGCCTTCGAGACCTTCACCCTGCGGCGGCCTCGCTCGGACGCCTGAACCACTCTCCGTAGCGGCAGGGGCGAATTGCCCCCTGGCGCTCCGTTGCGTCCAGCTATATAGTCCACGTGGAATAAACGGCACGGACTCATCCTGGAGGACTAGCGATCATGGCCACGGCCAAGCTCACGCCGCTCGGACTCGCCGTACTGGAGTTGCTCAACGAGCGGCCCATGCACCCGTACGAGATGGCCCAGCTCATGCGCGAAAGGCACGTCGACGTCCGGGTGAAGGTGAAGGCAGGCTCGCTCTACCACACGGTGGAACGCTTGCAGAGCAACGGTTTCCTCGAGGTCGTCGAAACCCAGCGCGACGGGAGGCGGCCCGAACGGACCGTCTACGGCATGACGGCGGCCGGTCGCGACGCCTTCATGGAACGCGGCCGGGAGCTGCTGGGCGACCTGGCCGAGGAACATCCCGCGTACCTCAGCGGGCTGGCCGTGATCGACGACATCGGCCGTCAGCCCGCACTCAGCGAACTCGAACGCCGGCTGACGCGCCTGCGTTCCGCCATCGCCGCGGACGCGGTCGTCCTGGACCAGCTGAAACACGACGGCACGCCTGAGATCTATTGGCTGGACTGGCGGTACGTGAGCGAGCAACGCCTCTTCGAACTCAGCTGGACCGAGCGGCTCCTGGCCGACCTGCGGTCCGGCCGGATCGTCTTCCCCCAAGAAAAGCCCCGCCTGAACCTCATCACCAAGGACGAGAACCATGACAAGACCGGTTAACCCCTGGGCGGCGCTTTCCGCGCTGTGCATAGGTTTCTTCATGATCCTGCTGGACACCACGATCGTGTCGATCGCGATCCCGTCGATGCTGCGCGAGCTGAACGCGGGGCTCAACGCGATCGTCTGGGTGATCAGCGTCTACCTGCTCACCTACGCCGTCCCGATGCTGTTCACCAGCAGGCTCGGTGACCGCTTCGGCCCCAAGCGCGTGTTCCTCGCCGGGCTCGTCGTGTTCACGCTCGCTTCGCTGTGGTGTGGCCTTTCCGGCAACGTCGAGATGCTCATCGTCGCGCGGGCGGTGCAGGGGCTCGGCGCCGCACTGATGACGCCGCAGACGCTCGCGTTCGTCAGCCACTTGTTCCCGCCCGCCAAGCGCGGCGCGGCCATGGGCCTGTGGGCGGGCGTCGCGGGGCTCGCCACGATCGCCGGGCCGCTGCTCGGCGGCGTGCTGGTCCAGCACCTGGGCTGGGAGTGGATCTTCTTCGTCAACGTCCCGGTCGGCGTCGTCGCGCTGGTGCTGACGTGGCGGCTCGTACCCGACTGGCAGCCGAAGCACGCGCACTCGTTCGACGTCGTCGGCATCCTGCTCTCGGCCGCCGGGCTGTTCCTGATCGTCTTCGGTGTCCAAAATGGACAGCAGTACGACTGGGGCACCGTGTTCGGGCCGGTCTCGGTGTTCGAGATCATCGGCGCCGGGGTGCTGCTGCTGATCGGCTTCGTGTTCTGGCAGCGCGCGAACCGCAGGGAACCGCTGGTGCCGCTGCAGGTGTTCGGCAACCGGAACTTCTCGGCGGGCACGCTCACCTCGGCCACGGTCGGCTTCGCGATGACCGGGATGTTCCTGCCGCTGGTGATCTACATCCAGTCGGTGCTGGGCCTGGAACCGACGATGGCGGGCCTGCTGACCGCGCCGATGTCGCTGCTGTCCGGCATCATCGCCCCGTTCATCGGGCGCGCCTCGGACAAGGTCAACGCCAAGTACCTGGTGATGTTCGGCCTGACCGCGCTGGCCACCGGGCTCGGCATCATCGCGCTGCAGGCGAGCCCGGCGACCAACCCGTGGGCGCTGGTCCCGGGGCTGCTGGTGTGCGGGCTGGGCATCGGCTGCATCTTCGCCCCGATGAGCAACCTGACGATGGGCACGGTCGAACCGCGGCTGATGGGCACCGCGTCGGGCATCTTCAACACGTCGCGCCAGGTGGGCGGCGTGCTCGGCAGCGCGGCGATCGGGGTGCTGCTGCAGGCCAGGATCAGCGCGTCGATCACCAGCGAGGCTGGCACCGCGGCGGCTTCGCTGCCGGAGCAGTACCGCTTGCCGTTCACCGAAGGCGTGGCGAAAGCCGCCACGTCGACGGGCGAGTTCGGTGCCGGCGGCGGTCCGTCGCCGATGCCGGGGCTGCCCGCGGAAGTCGCCGCGCAGGCGGGCAGGCTCGTCACCCAGGTCGTCCACAGTGGACTGACCGACGCCGCCAGGCAGACCATGCTCCTGCCCATGGCGGTCCTGCTGCTGGGCGTCTTCGCGGCCGCGGCGATGCGCCGCACGACCCCCCGCACGACCCCGGCCGCCACCACCACCGGGCCAGTGCCAGTAGCCGCAAAACCCGCCTGACGAACCCGGTTTGACTGTCCCTGAAGGCCACCATGACGGCGTTAAACGCCGTCATGGTGGCCTTCAGGGACCTTGGGACCGGCTGGAGAGCTGGGCAAGAGGCAGGAAGACGTCGGGCGCGGCTCTTCCTACCGTTACGGGTGACCGGGGACCACGACGGGCGGGAGAGGTCATGGCGGTTGCGGCCGACAAGGCGCCGGTCAGACGCAGGCGTGGCGTCGTCGCGCTCGCGCTGGGCCTGGCCGCGGTCGCCGTGCTGGCCTGGGCGCTGAAGCAGGGCGGCACCGCCGGGCAGCCGGTCACGCCGATGGACACCACCGGTCATTTCATGATCGCCGTGACGGTCGTGCTGGCCGTCAGCCAGCTGCTCGGCCGGGTGATGGCGCTCCTCCGCCAGCCCGCGGTCGTCGGCGAAGTGCTCGGTGGCCTGCTGCTCGGGCCGTCGATGCTCGGGTTTTTCGCGCCGGGGCCGCAGGCGTGGCTGTTCCCGGCGCCGGTGCTGGCCGCGGTCCAGCAGCTCGCCCAGATCGGCCTGGTCGCATTCGTCTTCCTGCTCGGCTGGGACCAGGACGCGCGGGAGCTGCGGTCCTCGGGACGCGCGGCCGCGCTGGTCGGGCTGACCTGCCTGGTCGTCCCGTTCGGTTCGGGGCTGCTGATCGGGATCCCGCTGTCCGCGGGCCAGCCCCGGGGTCAGCTGCCCAGCGCCCTGTTCCTCGCGCTCGCACTGAGCATCACCGCGCTGCCGGTGCTGGCCAGGGTGCTCGACGAACTCGGGCTGACCGGCCGCCGGATCGGGCGGCTGGTGATCAGCGCGGCCGTGCTGGACGACGCCGCGTCGTGGGCGGTGCTGGCGGTGATCCTGCCGTTCGCCGGGCGCAGCTCGCGTCCCGTGCTCGTCACGCTGGCCGCCACGGTCGCCCTCGTGCTCGCACTGTTCCTGCTGGTCCGCCCGGCGCTGGCCACGCTCGTACGCCGGTTGCACACCCGCAACGCCGAGCTCGCGCTGCTGGGGATCGCGATGGCGGGCAGCCTCGCGACGGCGACGCTGACCGAGATGATCGGGCTGCACTCGATCCTCGGCGCGTTCCTGTTCGGCCTGGTCATGCCCCGCCGCAAGCCCGAGCAGAAGGCAGTCAGCCAGCGGCTCCACAGCTTCACCGTGGCCGTGCTGCTTCCGCTTTTCTTCGCCTACGTCGGCCTGCAGACGTCGCTGTCCGCGGTCGCCGAAGCGCCCGGCGGCTGGTGGATCGCGCTGCTCGTGCTGGTCGTGGCGATGCTCGCCAAGTTCGGCGGCGGGCTGCTCGGGGGCAGGCTCGCCGGGTTCGGCTGGCGGGAATCGGGGGTGATCGGCGCGCTGATGAACTGCCGCGGGATCACCGAGCTGGTCGTGGCCAACCTCGGGCTGGCCCTCGGGCTGATCGACCGCCGGATGTTCGGCATCCTGGTGCTGGTCGCGCTGGTGACCACGGCGCTGACGGCACCGGCGGTGCGGCTGCTGACCCCGCGACCCGAGTGTCATGAAAGGGTCTTTCAGGGCAAAAATTGCCTGGAAAGACCCTTTCATGACACCTGAGGGCTAGTGGTGGCCGCCCCGCTCGTACTTGAGCCCGTAGCCGTAGGGGTAGAGGGGCTTCTTGCCGTCGCCGACGTTGACCGGCTCCTGGGCGGCGCTGGCTGGCCAGCTCACCGAGAGTTTGCCGGTCGGGTTGTAGTCGCCGAACAGGACGTCCGCGACGCCCGCGCCTTCGCTGCCGGGGAGCCAGGACGCGACGAGCGCGTTGATCTGGGGTAGCTGGTCGGTCAGGACGAGCGGGCGGCCGGAGACCGTCAGCACGACCAGGGGCACGCCGGTCGCCTTCAGTTTGGCGATGGTGGCGAGGTCCTCTGCGTCGAGGCCGAAGCCGCTGGGACGATCTCCCTGGCCCTCGGCGTACGGCGTTTCGCCCACCACGGCGACCGCGACCTCATAACTGGGGTCAATTCCATCACCCGCACGGTCATAGGTCACCGTGGAACCCTTCCCGGCCTTGGACTTGATGCCGTCGAGGATGGTCGTGCCCGGAATCACCGGGCCGCTCTGGCCCTGCCAGGTCAGCGTCCAGCCGCCGCTCTGGTTGCCCATGTCGTTCGCGTTCTTGCCCGCCACGAAGATCTTGTCGTTCTTCTTGTCCAGCGGGAGAACGCCGTCGTTCTTCAGCAGCACCTGGGATTCCCGCACGGCCTGGCGAGCCAGGTCGCGGTGGTCCTTGCTACCGAACGTCTTCTGCAGCGAGCGGTCCGCGTAGGGGTGTTCGAACAGCCCCAGCTTGAACTTCTCACCGAGGATCCGCTTGTTCGCGTCGTCGATCCGGCTCATCTTGACCGTTCCGGCGGCGACCTCGTCGTGCAGGAACGTGATGAACTGCGGCGCGTCCCACGGGACCATGAACATGTCGATGCCCGCGTTGACCGAGGCCCGTACTTCCTCGTGCGTGAAGCCGTCCTGACCGTCGATCTGGTTGATCGCGTTGTAGTCCGAGATCACCAGGCCGGAGAAGCCGAGCTCCTTCTTGAGCACGTCCGTGATCAGGTATTGCTGGGCGTGCATGCGGACGCCCTGGAAGCTCGAGAAAGAGATCATCACCGAGCCGACGCCCCGCTTGATCGCTTCCTTGAACGGCGGCAGGTGCGTCTTGCGCAGCTCCTGCTCGCTGATCTGGGTGTTGCCCTGGTCGACACCGGCGGTCGTGCCGCCGTCGCCGATGTAGTGCTTGGCGGTGGCGAGCACCGAACCCTTCTTCGCGCCGAGCTCGTTGCCCTGCAGGCCGGTGATGACCGACGAGTTCTCGACGGCGTTGCGCGGCGACTCGCCGAACGACTCGTAGGTCCGGCCCCAGCGGTCGTCCCGCGCGACGCAGAGGCACGGCGAGAAGTCCCACTGCGGGCCCGTGCTCGCGACCTCTTCCGCGGTGGCGCGGCCGATCCGCTCGACCAGCTGCGGGTCACCCGCGGCGCCGAGGCCGATGTTGTGCGGGAAAATCGTGGCACCGTAGACGTTGTTGTGCCCGTGGACGGCGTCGACGCCGTAGATCGTGGGGATGCCGAGCGGGGTCGACAGCGCCGCCTTCTCGTAGGCGTCGACCATGTCGGCCCAGCCGGTCGGGGTGTTGCTCGCGGGAACCGAGCCACCGCCGGAGAGGATCGAGCCGAGCTTCATCGCCGCGGCCTGCTCGGGCGTCGCCGCGCCGCGCTCGGCCTGGACCATCTGGCCGATCTTGTCGTCCAGGCTCATCCGCTTGAGCAGGTCGTTCACCCTGGCGGACACTGAGGCGTGCGGGTTCTTATAGACCGGCGAAGGTGTCGCGGAGGCCATCGGCGCCAAGGCCGTGCCTGCCAGCAGGAGCCCGGCGAGGAGCACGGTTTGCGCTGGGCGAGTTGATCTTTTGCCGCGGAGGCGGGACGCCATTGTTCTCTCCGAACTGGATCAATCGGATATGTTGCGAGCCACAACAAACTAGCTCCCCGTCAGGGTGGCGCAGGTCACAATTCAGCAACGGTGACGGCTACCGGTACCGTCCCGATGTGCACTTCGTCCTCGCGTCCCAGTCCCCCGCCCGCCTCGCCGTCCTGCGCGCCGCGGGCCTCGATCCGAGCGTGGTCGTGTCCGGCGTCGACGAGGACGCGGTGGCCGCGGCGCTGACCGATCCTTCGCCCGCCGAGCTGGTCAAGGCGCTCGCCGCGGCCAAGGCCGAAGCGGTGCTCGGCACGGTCCTCGGCACGCACGCCGACGCGGTCGTCGTCGCCTGCGACTCGATGCTCTCGATCGGCGGCGAAATGGTCGGCAAACCGGCCACGCCAGAGATCGCGAAGCAGCGCTGGGCCGCCATGAAGGGGCGATCCGGTGAACTTCTCACCGGCCACACCGTCGTCCGCGTCGACGGCGGGCAGCGCACGAAAGAGGCCTCGGGCGCCCAGACCACGACGGTCCGGTTCTCCGACGCGAGCGACGCCGAACTCGACGCCTACATCGCCACCGGGGAGCCGCTCCAGGTGGCAGGCGCGTTCACGCTGGACGGGCTCGGGGGCTGGTTCGTCGAGGGGATCGACGGCGATCCGTCGAGCGTCATCGGGATCAGCCTGCCGCTGACGCGGCGCCTGCTGGCCGAGGTCGGCGTGAGTGTCGTGGATCTCTGGCGGTCTCCCACATCCTGAGAGCGTCACCACTCGAACGGGTGATTTGGAAGAGTCTGATCCTGCCTAACGTTCCCTTTATCCGGCAGAACCAGAAACTTTCACGCACCGGAGTCGCCCCGTGTCTTTCCTTCGGACCTACACCCGGCCACGGGTCTTCGCGGCCGCGGTCCTCGGTTCACTCGTGGCCGGCGCGCTGCTCGGCGTGCTGGCGCGCACGACCGAGACCAGCTGGCTGACCGAAGTCCTCGACCAGATCGGCTCGATCTTCACCACGCTGCTGCAGATCGCGGTCATCCCGCTGGTCTTCACCGCGATCGTGGTGGGCATCAACAGCCTCCGCAACCTCGGCGGCGGCCGGAAGGCCGCGCGCATCGGTGGCAAGACGGTGCTGTGGTTCGCGATCACCTCGTTCATCGCCTCGCTGATCGGGATCGCGATCGGCAAGCTGTTCAACCCGGGCAGCGGTGGCCTCGGCGAGGGCATCGCTGCGACGGCGAAGAACGCCGACAAGGCCGCGAAGAGCGTGAGCAACTGGGGCTCCTGGGACGCCTTCATCAACGGCTTGCTGCCGCAGAACTTCTTCACCGCGTTCTCCGAGGGCAACACCCTGCAGGTGCTGTTCCTCGCGGGGGTCATCGGCGCGGCCGCGTACAGCCTCGGCGACCGCGCGAAACCGTTCGTCGACTTCACCACCAGCGTGTTCGAGATCGTCCAGCGTTACCTGGGCTGGATCGTGCGCCTCGCCCCGATCGGCATCCTCGGCCTGATCGGCGCGGCGGTGTCGAACTACGGCGACGCGCTGTTCAAGCCGCTGCTCTCGACCACGCTCGCGGTGTACGCGGGCTGCCTGCTGGTGCTGTTCGTGGTGTACCCGATCCTGCTGCGGTTCGTCGCGAAGGTCAGCCCGCTGACGTTCTTCGCGAAGGCGGGCACCGCGATCCAGTTCGCGTTCGCTTCGCAGTCCTCGGCCGCGACGCTGCCGCTGACCCGCCAGTCCGCGGTGAACCTCGGTGTCGAGCCCGCCTACGCGGCCTTCGCGACTCCGCTGGGCAGCGCGACGAAGATGGACGGCTGCGCGGCGGTGTTCCCCGCGATCGGCGCGATCTTCATCGCCAACCTTTCCGGAGTATCGCTCAACTTCTGGCAGTACGCGGGCATCGTGGTGGTCGCCGTGCTGGGCGCGCTGGCCACGGCCGGTACCACCGGCTGGCTGACCGCGCTGACGCTGACCACGGCGTTCATCGGCCTCGACGCCAAGCAGGTCGCGCTGGGCATCGCGCTGATCTACTCGGTCAACCCGATCATGGACATGATGCGCACCGCGACCAACGTGGCTGGCCAGATCGTCGTGCCCGTGGTCGTCGCGCGCAGCGAGGGCCTGCTGGACGACGCCGTGCTCAACGCTCCGAGCGTGCCGCCGCTGCTGAGCGACACCGGCGCTTCGGCCAGTGAGCCCGAGCCCGAGCGGGCCACCGCGGGCACCGCCAGCTGACCTCACGGGAGCAGGGGACCTTTGCTATCGCTTCGGCGGTGGCGGAGGTCCCCTTTTTCGTCGTCCGTGCCGAGGATCCCCGCACCGCAAAAGGGAAGACGCCGGTCACCAGCCGCCGATGACATCGTCTCGGCAGGGCGATCCGAACACGCGGCACTTCCGACGAACAGAGTGAGGGCATCGGCGATGACGGCTATCCGGGAGCAGGCGGCATGGGAGAGCAACGTGCTCGATCACGCGGACGAGCGGCTGCTCGGCCCGCGGGACCCCGCGTGGTGGTACACCGGCGCGCGCCCCGGTTCCGGGCGGCTCACCTCACTGCCGATGCCGAACCTCGCCACCTGTGGCCGTGACGAGGTCGTCGAATACTTCGAGAACAGCTGGACGCTGCAGGAGTCGCTGTTCTCCGGACTGCAGGGCGCGGAAGCCTTCTACCGCCCGCCGGAGCACGGGCTGCGCCACCCGATGATCTTCTACTACGGGCATCCCCCGGTGCTCTACGTCAACAAGCTGCGCGTGGCGGGCCTGCTCGCCAAACCGGTCGACGAGTACCTCGAAGAGGTGCTGGAGACCGGCGTCGACGAGATGTCCTGGGACGACATGTCGAAGAACGAGATGACCTGGCCGTCGGTGGCCGAGGTGCGCGACTACCGCGCCAGGGTCCACAAGCTGGTGCTCGAGGTGATCGAGTCGACGCCGTTCGCGCCCGACCTCGGCCGCCCGGTCACGATGGCCGACCAGGCCTGGGGCCTGTTCCTGTCCTTCGAGCACGACCGGATCCACCTGGAGACGAGCTCGGTCCTCATCCGCGAACTGCCGCTGCGCCTGGTCACCCCGCCCGCCTCCTGGCCGGAGCCCGCGCCGATGCGCCGCACGGCCGAGGGCGGCACCCCGCGTCCCGGCTCGTTCCCCGAGAACCGGCTCGTCGCCGTTCCCGGCGGCACGGCGAACCTGGGCAAGCCGGAGTCGTTCCCCTCGTTCGGCTGGGACAACGAGTACGGCTCGGCCACGCGCGAGGTCGACGGCTTCGATTCCGCGCGGTACCTGGTGAGCAACGGCGAGTACCACCGGTTCGTCACCGACGGCGGCTACCGCAGGCCCGAACTGTGGTCGGAGGAAGGCGAGCGCTGGCGTCGTTTCGGCAACACCAAGTGGCCGCGCTGGTGGGTGCCCGCCGGCCCGAGCGGGCTGCACGTGTTCCGGCTGCGCACCACCTTCGAGGTCATCGAGATGCCGTGGGACTGGCCGGCGGCCGTGAACTACCACGAGGCCAAGGCCTACTGCGCCTGGCTGTCCGAAAAGGACGGACGCCAGTACCGGCTGCCGACCGAGGCCGAGTTCAAGCTGCTGCGCGCGCTGCCGGAGAACCCGGGCGCCGCCGACGACCTCGTCCTGAACGGGAGCGGTGAGACCCTGCGCGGGCAGGGCGTGAACGTCAACCTGGCCTGGGGTTCCGAAGCGCCGGTCGACCATTCCCCCGCGACGGCGGCCGGGGTGCACGACACCACGGGCAACCTGTGGACCCTGTCGGAGGACGTCGTCGAGCCGCTGCCCGGGTTCAGCGTGCACCCGTACTACGAGGACTTCTCCGTCCCGTGTTTCGACGGCAAGCACCACCTGATCCTCGGCGGCAGCTTCGTCAGCACCGGCGACCAGGCCAGCATCTGGGCGCGGTACCACTTCCGCCAGCACTTCCTGCAGCAGACGGGAATCCGGCTCGTCGCCACGCCGGAAACCCCGTCGGCGGCTCTGTCTGCGGCTCTGTCGCGCACCAAGCAGGACAACGCTGACGCGTACGCCACCCGCACGATGCTCGACCGCTACCTGCTCAACCACTACGGCAGCGCCTACGAGACGTTCGGCCGCATCGACCACCCGCTCGCCGCGGCACACGGCTATCCCCAGCGGCTGGCGGCGTTCCTCGCCGGTGAAGCGGCGCGCGCGGGCCGTCCGCTGACGCGGGCCCTGGACATCGGCTGCGCTGTCGGCGGGGCCTCGTTCGCCCTCGCGAAGGACGGCGCGGACGTGGTCGGCGTCGACCTGAGCGCCCAGTTCGTCGAGACGGCCCGCGCCCTCGCCAGGGGGGAATCCGTTGCCTACGAACGGATCGAGCAGGGCGAGGTGTCGACACAGCTCTCGGCGAGCACGCCTTCCCCTGCCGGGACCGTCACGTTCGCCGTCGGCGACGCGGGCGCGCTGGACCCGGATCTGGGCGCCTTCGACGGCATCCTGCTGGGCAACCTGCTCGACCGGCTCGCCGAGCCCGAGGCCTGCCTGCGGCAGTTCACCGATTCGGACCGGTTCCTGTCCGCCGGTGGGCTGCTGCTCGTCGCGACGCCGTGGAGCTGGCAAGCCGCCTACACCGCGCCGGAGAAGTGGCTCGGCGGCCGCGTGGGCACGGTGCGGAGTGAAGACGGGCTGCGGCAGCTGCTCGGCAGCGCGTTCGACCTCGTCGCCGAGGCGAACGTCGCCGGGACGCTGCGGGACCACGCCCGGCATTTCGAGCTGTTCGACGCCGACGTCTCCGTATGGCGCAAGCGCTGATCCACGCAAGTCCGCATTCCGGGATAACTCCGGCACCGGCAGGCGTGCGATCTTGGAAAACGGGACCATTAACCGGGGCGAGGGACGGAAAATGAACCAGACCGACAGGCCGACAGCCGACCGCGCCGATTTCGACGCCGTGCCGGGCTCACTCGACGAATGCGGGCCCGACGCCGGCGTGCACGCCGACGATCTCACCGGCGTGGCCGATCCGGATTTCCTGGCGCTGGGGCTCGGCGGCACCAACATGATGGCGATGCTGTGGACCGTGGCGATGGGCCGCCGGGCGGTCGGCGTCGACGTGCGCAGCTGCCCTTCGCTCGGGGTGCACTGGAACATCCGTGAGGAGTTCTACCACCACCTCGGGCTGATCGACCAGCTGATCCAGGAACGCTACGGCGACGAGGGCGTCCCACGTCGCGGGGACGGGCGTCCGTTCCTGTTGTCGGAGAGCCTCTATCGCGAGGACTGGCCCGCCGGGCCGGTCGCGGCGGACGACGTCGTGTCCGGGTTCCTCGGGTCGATGAACGCCGAGGCGCGCATCGCGGGCACCATCCACCACACCGAGTTCATCGACGACCGCTGGAACGACGGCGCCCCCAGCCGGGTGCTGACCGTGCTCACCCCGGCGACCCCGCCGAGCGCGCCCGACCCGGAACGGCTGGGCGGCGCGATGGTGGACGTGCTCAACGGCCCGTCGATGTTCCAGGCCCGCGCCGCGGACGTCCAGATCCTGCTGCGACGCTACCTCGAAACGATTGAGGAGATGGACCTCGCGGCGGGCACGGCACCGCGGGTGCGGCTGTTCACCAGCCACCGCGTGCTCACCGACGGCGAAGGTTTCGTCGAAACGCCGGACGGGCGCACGGGTGTGCGCATCGAGACCATCCGGGAACTCGACTATCGCGGGAAGTTCCGCCGGGTCCGCGCCCCCGGCACCGAGGTGATCGACCTCGGGGTGCCCGAGGTGTTCATGATCGCGCAGGGCTTCGAAAGCGCGGACGCGGACCAGCTGGGCTTCCAGCAGCAGGACGTGCTGGTCGACCACCAGGACGGGCACGGACCCGTGGTGGCGCAGGCCGACTACCTGGCCGGGCTGCTCGACGTGCTCGTCGACGGCAGGCTCCGGCGGCGCATT
Source organism: Amycolatopsis sp. H20-H5 (assembly GCF_035828755.1). Taxonomy (NCBI): domain Bacteria; kingdom Bacillati; phylum Actinomycetota; class Actinomycetes; order Pseudonocardiales; family Pseudonocardiaceae; genus Amycolatopsis; species Amycolatopsis sp. H20-H5. The sequence goes on from NZ_JAYMZS010000041.1 coordinate 61,824, forward strand.
TCGTCGGAGTTCGACCGGGAGGGCACCGAGTACTGGGTGCGCCAGATCGCGGTCGGCCACGAAGGGGATCCGGCGGTCGGCTGGGTGCTGGTGCAGGTACCCGACTTCAAGACGTTCGACCCGATCCAGGCCGGGCTGGTGGACAAGGACACCGATCGCGATTCGGCCGAGTACTTCGCGGGTTACCAGCATTTGATCCGCGAGTTCTACCTGGAGCAGGCGGCGCCGATCCTCGAACTGTCCAAAGAGGACCTCAAAGCGGTCCAGATGAACTACGGGCCGAAGCTGTTCAGCGTGATCGAGCGGGTCGGCGTCGACGCGCTGGTCACCCCGAACGGCGTGGTCGGCGGGGACTCGTTCGGCAACGGGCACTTCATGACCAGCGGCGGCGCGATCACCGGCATGGTCGGCCACGGCGCCAGGGTGCTGCGCTACTGGGAGGCCCGTGACGCCGGATCGACCGCCCCGCAAGCGATCCGGGGCCTCGCGGACGGCATCAAGGCCGACACCGACGGCTGGCTGCACGTGAGCGCGCAGGAGTTCAGCCAGGCCGCGCCGATCAACTTCGGGACCGAGCGCATCGAGCAGATCGCGCGGTCGAGCGGCAAGGACTCCGGGATGCGCGCCGCCGCCATCGACGCCACCCGCCGGGACCGGCACGCGCTGGTGCCGCTGGACCAGTCCGACTGGCGGCGTCCGGTCATGTACCCCGGGCGGCGCTACGCCTACCCGCTGCCCCCGCTGCAGCCGACCCACCCGGCCGAGCGGTCCGCACGGACCGCGGTGCACGCACAGGCCGGCTGATGACGGCGGTGTTCCCGCTGGAACCGAGCCGGGACCAGGTCGCGACCCTGATGGCCGCGGCCACGGAGTTCGCGACGGACTTCCTCGGGTCGTTGAACGACGCACCCCCGCGCGGTGGCGGCCCGGCAGCACCGGCCGCCCCGCCGGGGGAACACCCCGGCGACCTCGACCGTCTACTGAGGACTTTCGGAGCCGCTGCGGCCGCCGCCACGGACACGGCGGGCCCACGCTGTTTCGCCTACTTCCCCGGCGGGGGGCTGTTCTCGTCCGCGGTGGCGGAAATGCTGGCGCGCACGGTGAACCGGTACACCGGGGCCGGTTCGATGGCGGCCGAGCTGGTGGCGCTCGAACACAGCGTCGTCCGCTGGCTGTGCGACGAGTTCGGCCTGCCCACGACGGCCAGCGGTGTGCTCACCACGGGCGCGTCCACCGGCACGTTGTCGGCGCTGGTCGCCGCCCGGCACGAACTGCTGGGTGAGCGGGCGGGGACGTTGTACGTCACCGAGCACACCCATCACTGCGTGGCCAAAGCCGCGCGGATCGCCGGGTTCGCCGCTGACCGGGTGCGCGTGGTGCCGTCCGATTCCGCGCACCGGATGGATGTCCGTGCGGCCGAGGAGATGATCGCCGAGGATCGGGCCGCGGGGAGGCGGCCGTTCTTGCTGGTCGGGACGGCCGGGACGACCAGCACCGGGGCGATCGATCCACTGCCTGAGCTGGCCGCTGTCGCCGCTCGGGAGGGGTTGTGGTTTCACGTCGACGCCGCGTACGGCGGTGGGTTCCAGCTGACCGGCCGCGGGCGGGCGAAACTGGCCGGGGTGGAGCTGGCCGACTCCCTGACGCTCGATACGCACAAGTCCTTGTTCCAGCCGCAGACCACCGGGGTTCTGCTCGTGCGCGATCCTCGCGCGCTGCGCGCCGCCCATGTCGCCGATGCCGACTACCTGCAGGATTTGCATCTCGACGAGAGTTTGCCGAACTACGCGGATCTCGGCGCCGAGCTGAGCCGGGACTACCGAGGACTGCGCTTGTGGCTGCCGCTGCACTTGCACGGCGTGGGGGCTTTCCGGGACGCGCTTGACGAGAAGCTCGACCTCTCAGCGGTGATTCGCCGGGAATTGGCGGAGATGCGGGGCTTGGAAATCTGCGCGTCGGACCTGACCGTGCACGTCTTCCGGGTGGCAGGCGGCGACGCGGTGAACCGGCGGCTGCTTGAGCGGATCAACGAGAGCGGGCGAGTAGCCCTCACCAGCACAAAAGTGGACGGGCGGACAGCGCTGCGAATGTGCGTACTGAACCACCGGACCCACGCGGAACACGTCGACGAAGCACTCAAGCTCATCGCAGACTCGATTTGACTGTCCCTGAAGGCCACCATGAGGGCGTCTAAGTCCCTCATGGTGGCCTTCAGGGACACTGGTGTCAGGGGCAGGCGCGGAGCTCGGGTTTGGTCAAGCGGACCTCGGGCCAGCCTTTGAGCTGGGAGGGCGAGGTGTACTTCTTCGTGCAGCCGATCGGGGTGCCCGCCAGGTCGTAGACCTCGGCGAGGACCGGGGCCGCCTGGCACTTCGGGGAGCCGGACTGGGCGCCGGGGCATTCGTGGCGGACCACGATGACGTCCGCGGTGCCGTCGCCCGTCACGTCCGAGAGGGAGATGTTGCCCGCATCCGCCAGGTAGGGACGGCCCGAGCCGCGCCAGGTGCCGCCGCGGTTCACCACGACGTCGCCGACCGCGCCCCCGTCCAGGTCCCCGCGGATCAGGCAGGACGCCGACGCGCCGTCCACGCAGCGTAACGACTCCTTGCTCAGGGTCGCGCCCATGCCGGTGATCGTCAGATCGACCACCGCGCCCTGGCCGGTGCCGATCCGGAGCTGGGCGAATTTGCCGGTCGGGGCCGCCAGCAGGATCACCGGCACCCCGCCGACCGTCTGCGCCGCCAGCTGGTCGCACGGGCCCGGCCCGCAGCTCGGCTCGGCGGGCGCGGTCACCGGCGGCGACGCGGCCGCGGGGTCCGTGGCGGCCGGGGCGTCCGGCCGCGGGCGCAGCGCCATCACGGCGATCAACGCCCCCGCGACCACCACCACCGCGAGCAGCGCGGTGAGCAGCACCGATCGTGGTGTCCGCACTCGCAACGTCTGCATAGTCAAGAGCGTAAGCGAACTAGCTGAGCGTGCACGTCTATGTTGTTCCCGTGACGAATCCCGCACTGCCCCCAGCCCTGTACCTGCCCACCGGCCGGGCCACCCGCGAACGCGGCGGCGCCGACATCGAACTGCGCCACACCCCGGACGGCCGGACGGCGCTCGTCGCGTTCACCGCGCTGGATCGCCTGGTCAGCTGCTGCGGCGAGCACCAGCCGTGGGCGCTGGTGAACACCGAGCACCTCGGCAAGATCCACGCGGCCAAGCCGTACGACGTGATCGTGCTCGACTCGCCGCTGCCCGAGCCGCTACGTCACCGCAAAGAGCTCGTCTGAGCAGGCAATTCCGCTCATAGTGCAGCGATTCACGAACGCGCGCTGATATAACCGGACAGGTCCGGGGTGGTCCTCATCTCACCTGGAATCTCACCCGGACAGGCGTGGAACATACGTAAACTGCTGCCGTGCCGCACCGCTGCGGCCAGGCTGGAAGACACAGGAGGTACGCCGGTGCCCGAGCAGGTCAGCGCGAACACAGGCGGTCCGGTGACGAAGATCCTCGTCGCCAACCGGGGCGAGATCGCGGTCCGGGTCATCCGGGCGGCCAGGGACGCCGGGCTGACCAGTGTCGCCGTCTACGCCGACCCAGACCGTGACGCACCCCACGTCCGGCTCGCCGATGAGGCCTTCGCGCTCGGCGGTTCCACCGCCGCCGAGACGTACCTCGTGTTCGACAAGCTGCTCGACGCCGCGAAGCGGTCCGGCGCGGACTCGGTGCACCCCGGCTACGGCTTCCTGTCGGAGAACGCCGACTTCGCCCAGGCCGTGCAGGACGCCGGGCTCACCTGGATCGGCCCGAGCCCGCAGGCCATCCGCGACCTCGGCGACAAGGTCACCGCCCGGCACATCGCCCTGCGCGCGGGTGCGCCGCTGGTGCCCGGCACCAAGGACCCGGTGCAGCACGCCGACGAGATCATCGCCTTCGCCGACGAGCACGGCCTGCCGGTCGCCATCAAGGCCGCTTTCGGCGGCGGCGGGCGTGGCCTGAAGGTCGCGCGCACCCGCGAAGAGATCCCCGAGCTGTTCGAGTCCGCCACCCGCGAGGCCATCTCCGCGTTCGGCCGTGGTGAGTGCTTCGTCGAGCGCTACCTCGACAAACCCCGCCACGTCGAAGCGCAGGTGCTGGCCGACCACCACGGCAACGCCATCGTCGTCGGCACCCGTGACTGCTCGCTCCAGCGTCGCCACCAGAAGCTCGTCGAGGAGGCGCCCGCGCCTTACCTGACCGACGAGCAGCGCGCGACCATCCACGCCTCGGCGAAGGCCATCTGCAAGGAGGCCGGGTACTCCGGCGCGGGCACGGTCGAGTACCTCGTCGCCGTCGACGGCACCATCTCCTTCCTCGAGGTCAACACCCGGCTGCAGGTCGAGCACCCGGTGTCGGAGGAGACCACGGGCATCGACCTGGTCCGCGAGATGTTCCGCATCGCCCGCGGCGAGAAGCTGCGGTTCGACGCCGACCCGGTGCCACGCGGTCACTCGATCGAGTTCCGGATCAACGGCGAGGACGCCGGCCGCGGCTTCCTGCCCGCCCCCGGCACCGTGACGACGTTCGTCGCGCCGAGCGGGCCCGGCGTGCGGGTCGACTCCGGCGTCGAGTCCGGCAGCGTCATCGGCGGCCAGTTCGACTCGATGCTGGCCAAGCTGATCGTCACCGGTTCCGACCGCGAGAACGCACTGGAGCGCAGCCGCCGCGCGCTGGGCGAGATGGTCGCCGACGGGATGGCGACCGTGCTGCCGTTCCACCGCGTGATCGTCGACGACCCGGCCTTCATCGGCGACGAGAACGGCTTCAGCGTGCACACCCGCTGGATCGAGACCGAGTTCGACAACAAGATCGAGCCGTTCGTGGCCCCCGAAACGGGTGAAGCCGCCGAGGAGCAGCCGCGGCAGAACGTGGTCGTCGAGGTCGGCGGCCGACGGCTCGAGGTCTCCCTGCCGGGCGGGTTCGCGCTCGAAGGCGGCGGCGGGGGTGGCGGCACCGCCGTCAAGGCCAAGCCGCGCAAGCGGGCAGGCGGCACCAAGGCCACGGTCAGCGGCGACGCGGTGACGGCGCCGATGCAGGGCACCATCGTCAAGATCGCGGTCGAAGAAGGCCAGCAGGTCGAGGCGGGCGAGCTCGTGGTCGTCCTCGAGGCGATGAAGATGGAAAACCCGGTCACCGCACACAAAGCGGGCACCGTGACCGGGCTTTCGGTCGAGGTGGGCGCCGCGGTGACGCAGGGCACGCAGCTTCTCGAGCTCAAAGATTGATTACCTGACGGATGTCGTGGTCGGCCGGTGCCGAATCGGCCTACCATCGACTCCGTGAGTGACGTGCCTTCGCCGCAGCTGCGGATCAGTGACCAGGACCGCGAATCCGCACTGCGGGCTCTCGGTGAGCACGTGAGCGTCGGGCGCATCGACATCGACGAATACGGGGACCGTTCGGTCAGGATCACCTCGGCGAAGACCCGCGGCGAGCTGGCCGAGGTCTTCGAGGACCTGCCGAAGCCGCATCCGGTGTTCGACCGGCCCGCACCGGCGATGTCGCCTGTGCCCACCTCGTCGACGACCGCGGAACCCGCGGTGGCCACCGCGTACGGCAGTAGTTCAGTCCAGTGGTCGGACCGGCCGTTGCCGCAGCGGCTCGCGGCCGCGTTGGTGCCGTTCATGTGGGTGGTCGGGCTGGCGCTGTTCTTCACCGTCGGTGGCTGGTTGTGGTTCCTGCTGCCGGTCGCCGTGACCGCCATCGGCCGTGCGGTGTGGGGCCAGGACTGGCACGACGAGCAGCGAGACCATCGGGGCCACGGCAGGGACCTGCGGCAGGACCGGCGGGATCGCCGCCGGGAGCTGGGCGGTTGAGCACAGGCCGCACCCGTAGGATGACCGGGTGAGCGCCGACCGTCCGGACCTGCGACTGAGCGACGACGAGCGGCAGGACGCCTTGGACGTGCTCGAGGAGCACGTCCGCACGGGCAGGCTCGACATCGACGAGTACGGAACCCGCTCGGCGAAGGTGGCGGCGGCCCGCAAGGTCAGCGAGCTGGCGCCGCTGTTCTCCGACCTCCCCTCCCCCCGCCCGAGCGCACTGCTCGCGAGCGCGTCGGCGGCATCGATCGCCCCGCAGGTTTCGCGGGCGCCCGCCGGACGCTGGCTGACGGCGAGCGCGGTGCCGATCACGGCGGCCGTGGCCATCGTGCTGGTCCTGCTGACGCACCTCCCGTTCTACGTCTTCCTGATCCCGCTGGCCGTGGCACTGCTGGTCAGCAGGCGCCGCTGACCCATCCACCGATCGGCTGATGAGCGAGCCGGACGGTGGACCCCGCCGTGACCGGTGAGCTGCGACAATCCGAGCATGATGGGTGTCCGGCCGGGTGAGGTGAGCGCCCGCACCGAGCCGTATGGCGGCCCGATCCTCACCGCGGGCGGCCTTCTCGTGCTCGCGACCTGCACGATCTTCGCGGCCGCGGGCCCCCACGGCGAAAGCGGCGAGTGGCTGGGCACGCTCGCGATCGTGGGCGCCACCGCGCTCTGGCTGCTCCTGATGCTGCCCCTGTTCCCCCGCCGCCGTCGGCATCCGGTCCTCGTCTTGGTGTTCTACGCCGGATTCCTCGCCGGGTGCTGGCTGCTGACCAGCCGGAACGACAGCTTCACCACGCTCTCCTCGCTCGGCTACCCCTTCGGCTTCGTGCTGTTCAGCGCCCGCTGGAGCATCTTCGCGGTCACCGCGACGGCGATCACGCCGATGCTGGCCAAGGGCGGTTTCGGCCCGGACACGCACACACCGGCGTGGGTGCCGGTGCTCTCGATCGTCGGGCCGATGCTCTACGCGGCCTGGTTCGTCGGCGCGGAGAACGAGAAACGCCACAAGGCGAACACCGCGCTCACCGAGTCAAACGGAAAGCTGGAGAACGCGCTGCGGGAGAACGCGGGCCTGCAGGCCCAGCTGCTCACCCAGGCGCGGGAGGCCGGGGTGCTCGACGAACGGCAGCGGCTGGCTGGCGAGATCCACGACACCCTGGCGCAGGGCCTGGCCGGGATCGTCACCCAGCTGCAGGCCGCCGAACGGGCCGAACACGACCCGGTGCGGCACCGGCAGCACCTCGCGCACGTCCACTCGCTCGCGAAGGACAGTCTCAGCGAGGCTCGCCGTTCGGTGCAGGCGCTGCGCCCCGAGCCACTCGCCGAGTCGCGGCTGCCCGAGGCGGTGGCCGAGCTGGCGAGGCGGTTCACCGAGACGTCCGGCGTGCGGGTGCGGACGGAGACGGTCGGGGACGCGCGGCCGCTGCTGCCCGAACTGGAGGTCACCCTCTACCGGGTCGCCCAGGAGGCGCTGGCGAACGCGGGCAAGCACGCGCACGCGTCCGCGGTCGGGCTCACACTGTCCTATTCGGACGATGTGGTGATGCTCGACGTGCTCGACGACGGCGTGGGTTTCCGCACGGACGGCCCGCGCGAGGAACCGGCCGACGGCAGCGGGTTCGGCCTGCGCGCGATGGCGCAGCGGGTACAGCGGATCGCGGGCACACTGGAGATCGAGAGTGCGCCGGGCCGGGGCACCGCGATCAACGCGCAGGTGCCCGCGATCCCGGCGGAGAGCGGGAGCGAGTGACCGAGCCGATCAAGGTCCTGATCACCGACGACCACCCGATCGTGCGGGACGGGTTGCGCGGGGCGTTCCTCGGCGAGCCCGGCATCGAGGTCGTCGGCGAGGCGGGCGACGGCGCCGAGGCGCTGGCGATGGTCGCGCGGCACCGGCCGGACGTCGTCCTGATGGACCTCCGCATGCCGGTGCTGGACGGGGTCTCCGCGACCAGGAAACTGCGGGAGGACTTCCCCGGCGTCCGGGTGCTGGTGCTGACGACGTTCGACTCCGAGACCGACGTGCTGCCCGCGATCGAGGCGGGCGCGACCGGCTACCTGCTCAAGGACGCGCCCGCGTCGGAACTGCTGCGCGCGGTCCGCGTGGCGGCCAGGGGCGAGTCGGTGCTGTCGCCGAGCGTCGCGGGGCGGCTGATGGGCCAGGTGCGCAAACCCGCCAAGGGTGCGCTGACCCAACGCGAGCTCGAGGTGCTGCGGCTGGTCGCCGAGGGCGCGACGAACCGCGTCGCGGCGGGCAAGCTGTTCATCAGCGAGGCGAGCATCAAAACGCACCTCCTGCACATCTACGCCAAACTCGAGGTCCGCGACCGCGCCGCCGCCGTCGGCGAGGCCTACCGCCGCGGCGTCCTCTGACCCCCGCCTCCCGCACTCTGCAGGCAGGTCCCTGAAGGCCACCTTCACAGCGTATAACGCCGTGAAGGTGGCCTTCAGGGACTTGCGCGACGGCTGGCTAGGCTCGTGAGCGTGGAACCGGTGGAGATCAACGCGGGCTCGTACTACCTGCGCCAGTTGCGGGCCGACAAGCTCCTCGACGACCGGCCGGCGCTGATCGAGGCGTTCGCGGATCCGGTGCACCGCCGGTACGTGCTGAACTACCGGCTCCGCGACCTCGACGAGGCGACCGAGTACGTCCTGCTCCGGACAGCGCAGTGGGCGGGCGACGAGCGCAGCTCCTGGGCGATCGCCGAGCCGACGACCGGCGACCTGCTGGGCGAGGTCGGCCTGCGGGACCTCGATCTCGACGCCGGGTACGCCGAGGCCGCGGTGTGGGTCCGCGCGGCTTCGCGGCGCCAGGGCGTGGCCTCGACCGCGCTGGCCGCCGCGCTGCGCTTCGGCTTCGGCGGGCTCGGGCTGCGCGAGGTGAGCTACCGGTACGAGGAGACCAACACGGTCTCCGCCTCCGTCGCCCGGCGATGCGGGTTCACGCTGGCCGGGCCGGAACCCGAACTCGCGCCGACCGGGGAACGGCTGATCCGCTGGACCAAGACCGAGTAGACGGCGAAACGCTGAAGGTCGCCCTTGCTGCGTTGAGTGCACC
>NZ_JAYMZS010000042.1:0-69449 GCF_035828755.1 Amycolatopsis sp. H20-H5
GTGTAGCACGGGGGTTTCTTGGGGTGGGGGTTTTGGGGGGTTTCTTGGGGTGGTTGTCCCCATCCCCCCTGTTGTCCACAGGGGAGGGAATGGGGGGTTGATGGGTGGTTGGTGGGGTGTGAGCGTGGGTTGTGCCCGTTGAGCTGACTATCCCTGGGGGAACTTCATGGCTGACCAACTTCCGCTTGTGGTTGCTGGTGATGAGACCGTTCTTGATGAGATTCTGCGTATTGCCGCCGCTGCGGGCTGTGAGGTCGAGCGGGCGGCTGATCTGACTGCCGCGCATGGGCGGTGGGCCGGTGCGCCGCTTGTTGTAGTCGATGAGGATGCGCTGCGAGCCGGGCATCGGTTGCCGCGTCGCGGGGGTGTGCTGCTGGTCTGCAAGGGGACGCCTACTCCGGAGAGTTGGGAGCAGGCTTTTCTTGGTGGCGCCGAGCAGGTTATTTCCTTGCCAGAGGGGGAGACCGAGCTCATTGGGGCCTTTGCCGATGTTGTCGAGGGGCCGGCGGAAGGGCGCGGCTCCGTCATCGGTGTCATTGGTGGCCGGGGCGGTGCTGGGGCTTCTGTGCTCGCTGCGGCCGTCGGGCTGGCCGCGAATGCGGATGGCCGTGGTCTGCTGGTCGACTGCGATTCGTTGGGTGGCGGGATCGATCTTGTGCTCGGTGCCGAGGGGGTGGACGGTCTTCGCTGGCCTGATCTTCAGGTGTCCGGACGAGTGTCCATGCCCTCGCTTCAGGAATCCTTGCCACGCCTTGGTCATCGCGAAAATGGGCTGAGTTTCCTTTCCTGCGGAACAGAAGGCCATGATCCGACCGCGGATGCGGTCACCGCCGTCATCGCGGCGGGTCGCCGGGCCGGGCGCACCGTCGTCTGCGACCTGCCCCGCCACCTCTGTACGGGAGCGGCCGCGGCGGCGGGCGAGGCCGACTTGGTCGCGCTCGTCGTCCCGGCCGAATTCCGGGCCTGTCTCGCGGCCAAACAGGTCCTGCGGCGGCTCGAGCAGCGAGCTTGCCGGATCGGGATCGTGGTTCGGGGGCCCGTGCTCGCCGGGCTCAGTCCCGGGGAGCTGGCCGAGATGATGGGCCTGCCCCTGCTGAGCTACCTGGTGCCGGATCGGCGGATGCCCGTCGACCTCGAACGCGGCGAGTTCCAACTGAGACCCAAGAGCCCGCTGGCCACGGCCGCTGAAGCCATCGTCGCCGCGGCTCGCCTCGGCACGGCGGACGCGGCCCGATGAGCACCGACCTCGTCGATCGGGTCCGGCGACGGCTGGCCGGGTCGTCGGCCCCCGCGGACTCGGCGGGCGTCGCCAGGGCGGTCCGTGCGGAAGCGGGCGGCGCGCTGGGCCACGGCGCGGTGCTTGACGCGGTCCGCCTGGCCAGGGACGAGTTCGTCGGCGCCGGGCCGCTGGCGCCGCTGCTGGAACACCCCGGCATCACGGACGTGCTCGTCACCGCGCCGCAGGAGGTCTGGGCCGACACCGGTACCGGCCTGGTCAGGACGGCCGTCCGCTTCACCGGGGAGGAAGCGGTGCGGCGGCTCGCGCAGCGCCTCGCGCTCGCCGCGGGCAGGCGGCTGGACGATGCCCAGCCCTACGTCGACGGATGGCTCCCCGGCGCGGGTCCCCACGGGCGGATCCGGATGCACGCGGTGCTCCCGCCAGTCGCGGCCAACGGGACCTGCTTGTCCTTACGGGTGCTGCGACCCGCCACTCACGACCTCGCGGCCTTGCGTGCTCTCGGCGCATTCGACGCGGAGGGCGAGAAGCTGCTACGCGCGGTCGTCTCGGGCAGGCTCGCCTTCCTGATCACCGGTGCCACGGGCGCGGGCAAGACGACCTTGCTCGCTGCGTTGCTCGGCGCCGTCCCACCCGGCGAGCGGATCGTCTGCGTCGAGGACGCGACACATCGTCTATACACCCCTTGCCGAGATCGATTCTACCAGCAGAAATGCGTCGTTTCATGATCGTTAGGGGCGAATCTCATAGGGGTCGGCATGAATCGCCTCGGGTGATAGAGACGAGACGTCGCGTCGGGTAGGCGGTACGCGGAAAACCTGATCGGGCCGTCCGTAACGGCGTTTTGAAAGATGCCCAGGGGGTGTGCGTCGCTGTGTGGGTCGGCCCACATCAGTCATATGGGCTGACCAGGTAGAACGATCGGTGAAGAAAGCGGAATTGGGCGCCTGAGGCATCTCTCCCGCCTGTTGGAACTGCAGGTTGTCTGCGACCGATCCCGGCTAAACGGAGGCGTTCCACGCTTGTTGAATATGGAGGTCTAGCAGACCTGTCCGTGAGTCGACGAGTGACAACGATGGCAGGTTGGGCTAGCCTTGCCAAAACAAGGACCACGCCGATAACAGCGGCGTGGTCCTTGTTTCGTTCCTTGGATGGGTGTTCGAACTACCTTCGCGGCAACGCGAGCAGGTTGTCCGTGTACTTGCCGTCGGCGTACGTGCGCAGATACTTCTGGCCGGATGTTGGAGTCACGACACCGACGTCGGCACGGTTGCCCTTGCCATCCTCGACGTACGCCTTACCGTTCTTGTCCTCGATCCAGGCCACGATTTCAGCGCGGCTGTTGTCCCCTGTGTTGCCGTCTCCGGGGTTGGTCCACCACAGGCGCGTGATGTGTTCGTGGCCCTGTCCGCCACTCAGGCGGATGGCAGTGATTCGGATGGTCATGCTAATCCTCTCCTTCCAGACCCTCGGGGGATCTGGTCTGCCCGGTGTCGCCCGTCAAGCCGAACGCTCGCCGGGAGCTGGGACTACTTCTTGCCGCCCTTGCCCTTGGTGGACTCGTTGACGGTCGTCTTCGGGCTGCGTCGGACGGTGCTCTGCTTGACGAAGCGTCCGGTGACTGCGCTGCGTCCTCGCTTGCCGGCCATGACTTACCTCCTGTGACAGTATGAAAAACAATCAGCCAACGCTGACGTTTGCCAAAGGCTACACGTGGTCTCGAACGTGTGCAAGTGAGGCTCTACATACGTTCGGAGGTACTGTTGAGTAACACAAACGTGCCAGTATGCGACTACCCGACAGGAGACGTCAGCCGGAGGAGTGCGCCATGCGTTGGACAGATGACGCAGTTGACCAGCTGTATGTGACTATCGGCGGCAACATCAAGGAAGCTCGCCGGGATGCCAAGGTGACTCAGGCTGACCTCGGCAAGCGGCTTCGTCTGACGCGCTCATCGATCGCCAACATCGAAGCAGGGCGGCAACGTGTCATGATCCACTCGATCATGCAGATAGCCGAGGAGCTGAGCGTGCCGACGATGAGGTTGTTGAGGGTGACGGGCGACACAGTCGAAGATCGCGTCGTCGCCGAACTGGCTGGACAGCCGCCGGGTACGCAGGACTTCGTGCAGGCGGCGCTGAGTCAGGCAGTCGAGGCCGAGAAGGCGCAGGGGGTGAAGGTCGGGTGATCGATCAAACCGTTGAGCAGCATGCATGGAGCCTGCTTGTCCGGCACGGGATCGACCGGCCGCCTGTGCAGGTCGAGGGCATTGCCCAAGCTGAGGGAATACAGGTAATTCGGACCGCAAGCTCCGGGAATGAGTCTGGCTTCTTGCTGCGGGATGGGCAACGCACTGTCATTGGTCTCAATAGTAAGAATCCCGGTAGGCGTCAACGCTTTACTGTAGCGCATGAGTTGGGTCACTGGAAGCTGCATCAAGGCAAGCCGCTTATTGTTGATCACGCCATTAAGATAAATAAACGCGACGATCTTTCGAGTGCGGCTACTGACCGCGAGGAGATTGATGCTAACGCGTTTGCTGCCGCACTCCTCATGCCTCAAAGCTTTGTGCACGCAGCGTTAAATGCTGAGGTGGCTGCAGGTGTTCCGACAGTAGAGCGACTGCTCAATAGTTTGGCAGACCAATTTTTGGTGAGTATTGAGGCAATGAGATGGCGACTCGTCAACTTGGGTCTTATTAACTAGTTGCGAGTCGGATTCAGTGTTTTTGTGTCGGTATTCCGCACCTTCGGAAAGTTGTGATCCACCTCTGCTTTCTCGTGACGCTGGCCTGTGCAACCGGGCCGCGAGGTGGGCAATCTCTATCGCCAGGTTCTCCATTTTACGCGCGGCGAGTTTTCGAGAATATTGCCGCCGGCCGAATGTATGCCTCCGCGTGCGTTTCGGATGTATCGCTCGTTATCGAACGTGTCGAACTGATATGTGATGCCGGGACGTTCGAGAGGCGACGATGTGTGCAGGTGCTGCGCAAGTTCGTCCGGCAAATCGGTGATCTCGGTCGGCTCGGTCGACGGTTCCAGTACGGGGATCTCGTGGTAGGCGTCCGACCTGCCGCTGATCTCCAGTTTGATGTTGTAGTAGGGGTGACCAGTGGTGTTGACGTACTTGATCGCCATGTTCTTTGCGGATGTCCCCGACAGCCAAATCGAAAGCCCGTAGAGGGCTTCATCTTTGCGGCTATGTTGCATCGTTCTGGTCTGATCAGCCATCTCTCGCAGCTGATCTTGCTGTAATCTATAGGTTCGAATGGCCGCCTTGGCGGCACGCCAGGCGGCTATGAATGCCAGCAGTGCGATCAGGGTGGCCAGACCGGCGAAGAGGGCGGACCACCACTCGGCCTTCTTGCTTACTTCTTGAAACCAATCGAGTACATCGCACGGGCCTGCTTGGCACTGCATATCGGAGATCCTCCCTCGCCGTACTGGTCAACTCAACTCTGCATTGCCAAACCCTATCTTGTAGTTCACATCGTTCCCAGATCTAGTTTTTCCCTCAGGAATGCAAGTAATTTTCATCTGGACGGCACCTCGTAAGTCGATGTCGAGCTCCTGGGGGCTGCCACCCGGCTTGATAGTTAAGGTTTTTAGATCGCCGTCAGCGTTGTTTGTAATTGAAACCTCGCACGGTATTCCGTCGGCCCGCCCAGGGCCATTATCTGCGTCATTCAGACCCAATGTGACGTGGAGTTTAGAGTAGTCGCTAACGGCGTAGACGACGCCAGCGGGTTCGCCCGTGACGCACGCAACTTCGATGCTGTGCGTGTAGGGGAATTTGTTCATCTTCAGGCTTGGATTTCTGTTAAGAACGTTGGGACTGCCCAGTGGACTGAGGGCCTGCAGGTAGGTCTTCGAAGGTGGCAGAGGCAGCGATTCAGAGGTTGGTGGTGTGGAGGATGTGGGTGACGTGCTCGTGGGCGTGATCGGTGTGGTTGTAGTGGGGCTTGGTGTTGGATCGGGCGTGATGATAGGCGTGGGCACAGGTGGAGATATAGATGATGTTGGATCGTGTGTCTTGATAGAAATCTTCTCTATCCAACTCGGGAGCTCGATGCCCGCCGAAACCAGAACGCAAAGGACTCCAAGGGTTGCCGTCACCTTGATGGCGGATGGCTTTAGCTGTTCACCCGTATGTCGCCCGAACAATGGGGTGAATCTGACAAGGCCGCCGGTGCCAGCGAGAAGCAGTAGCGCAACTCCCAGGACAAAGACGGCCAGGGTTGACGGGTCAAACCAGCCCCTAATCACAGCATCTCCCAGTAGTACGTTCAACGTACAAGCCAAACGAGAGTACGTAGTCGACGTATCTGCTTACCGCTTCTGCACGAAATACACCTTGTCGCTGCCCATGTTGCCGACCTGCAGCGTGATGTCGCCGGGTGCGTCAACGAAGCCGAGACGGAAGGTAAGGCTCTTGCCAGGGAGAATGTCCTGACTGGGGGTGCTGTCGAGTCCTGCTTCGGTGTCGAAGACCTGCTCGGCAGCGCTGCTTCCGGCTGTGGCCTGGATGAACAGCATCGCCGCCGGCCACGGTTTGGCCGAGTGGTTGGTGACGGTCACCTGGTAGCTGACAGCCTTGGCCTCTTGCTTCGGCGCAGCGAACTTGCCGGTGGTGAAGGCCTTCGGCTCGGCAACCGTGATGTCGACGTCGGTACCGCGGTGCGTGTCGCCCACTGCGTAGGTCTGTCCGGTGGCCTTGTCATCGCCTGCTGAGATACCGAGCTGCTGGCCGAGCGCATCGAGCTTTTTCACGGCCGCGTTCTGGGCGATCACGGTGAAGACGATCGCCAGGATGCAGAGCACGATGCCGATCGAGGTCAGGACCTTCTTTGTGCCGAACAGAGCGATGATGCCCAAGATGAGCCCGACGCCTGCCACAACAGCGGTCAGGTTGTTCAGGAAGATGATCGGCGAACCGACCACCCCGACGATGCCGAGGATCAGGGCAGTCCAGGCCAGCCCGGCGAACTTGGCCGGCTTCGCGACAGAGGCTGGAGTCGGGTACGGGCCACTGACAGGTGGCGGCGCGTAGGGAGCAGTCATCTCGGAGGTCTCCAACCGTGCAGTGGTGAATGCCAACCAGGTCGCGCGGCGGTTGCGCTGTGTTACCGCGCGCAGGTCGACGTGATCGGACTGTCACCGGAGGTCACCCGAACGGGATCGGAGTCCACGCCGGGTCGCCTTGTCAAGAGTATTTTGTGTGAGCCAACCGGAAGATGCGACCGTTTCGCTTCATCTCGTTCTTGGCGGCCAAGATCTCGCGCCGGGCAATGTGGGACTTCAGTTTGCCGTCGAGGAAATCGTCAGCTACGAATTCTCGCGGGGTCGAGCAAAGGACGACGAAGACCAACTCATAGTCGAACCACGACAAGAACGTCGCTTCATCGACAGTCTCGTTAAGACTATGTTTGCTCCACTCTTCCCTGTAGAACTTCGCCAGCTGTTTCTTCTCGTTTACCACGTCAGCCGATATTACCTCTGCGGACACGAGAATCTGCGAGCACGCATCGCGCATCTTCGCGGCAAAATCCTTCTTGGTGTGAATGAGGTATAGCCGCTTGCTGTCACTGTCCACCTTCAGGAGGTCGAACAGCTCAATTTTACCAAGGTCGGAATGCGCGAAGATCTCGTCGCCAAAGTAGAAATCAGGCCGGGCGGCCTGCTTCTCGTTGAAGCTACCCTCGCTCCCGCCCTCCCACGGCAGGAACGCAACCTCAGAGCCGAGCAACAGCGGATTCTCGGACACAAACACTTCGTCAATGAAGTCTCGCTTCAGGTTTTCAAGAAAATCCCCGAGGCAGCGGTACCAAACCCTGTCCATGCGAAAGTAGGTTTTGCCATCATAGTCAACCTGGCCGTGTAGAAAGTCGATCAGCTTACGCCGCGCCGTTCTCGACGTATCGTCCGGGTCAATTCGGTAGCTCAGCGACAAGCGTGAGAACTCTCCAAAGAAAACTTCCTCATCCTGTAAGCACCCTGCAAGCTTGTTGTGCAGCGCTCCCAATAGGTCGTCAAGGTCGGGCACGGTGTCGCTTATTGGGGCGCGGCTAAGCTTGAAGGTCGATCCGGCATTGAAGGAGATAATATCGTACGGGTCGAGAAGATCGATGTCCGGCACACTATCGATCAGCATCGCCTGACGAATGTCTTCGACGAACTGTCGGGTGAGCTCGTCCGTCAGATCCTTGTCGTTCTTGATCGGGTATAGATTGTCGAGGAACGAAAGCTGCCGCAGTTGCTCTGGGCTCGGCTCCGGCAAGTTCTCGAGTTCTGAGATCATCTTGCCGACTTGCTTGAGTTCGAGCTTCTGGCGAAGCACGAAGGACGACTTAATCTCGATGGCAGGCGGCTTGTCAGGGTTGATCAACCCTCTGAGAGGACTGTCTTCGGGTAGGCGTTCTGCGTCAAGCCTGCCCACCAGCTTCTTCCACACCGTATCCATAGCTTCGCTCTTGTCGATCGAGTACGTGCGCCGGTAGGTCTCGGAGCGACTCGTCTTGGAGCCGGTCATGTCGCGGACGTCCGTCGCGCTGAAGTTGTTGGAGATCAGCTTCTTCGCCGTATCGAAAGGGAACGCGTAGTCGACAAAGTTGGCAATAACGTGGTAGCCGCCCCCTGATGTGATGGCGAAGAGTGAAGAGTCAGTCGCTAGGAAGAGGCAGGCATCGGCACCCTTAATCTGAAACTTCCTCGCGTCCTCTGACTGCACTAGGTACCCCTGGACGAACGGCAGCAGCCCGAGGCTGAAGCTCGACCGAACATGGAGGTCGAGCCGCATGCCGGGAAGCGACTGCTTGAGCGGCACCGCGGTCAGCGGCTTATAGTTCGACTCTTCGGTGACCAGCTCGTCGTACGCGCTGAGCACATCCTCTAGTTGCTCCTGCGGTGTCATGCCTTCAGGCACCACCAGCTTCCAGATCGCGTTGTTTGACCGCTTCGCACTCATCTGCGCCACCACCCGACGTCGCCTAAGAACATGCTTAGCACGTCCGGCGTCTCGATGAAGCCCGAGTTCATGCTTCCGTCGGCCGACATGCTGGTTCGCGGGCGCCGCGGCCGTAACCGGGCAGGGGCAGATGATCTGGTCATGCGGCACGCTCCGAGCACATTGACGAGTTCGGCCTGGCGGCCGAAGCGGGTGGGTAGAACCTGACCGCCAAGTCGCCCGTTTGGAGCAAGCTGTTACTGAGGGACATGAGGGCGTGACTAGAATGTCATCAACTGTGACAAGCTGGGAGGTCGCTGCCCTCTCTGCGCCGCTTCCTTTTCTGCACCCAGTATCTCATTTCCAGCTTCTATTAGTTTGGCAGATGATGTCTGTCGATATCACCCAGCCCGCATAGCGATTATGTTAAACTAAATAGCAGCATGAGTAGACCCGATACCAACAAAAAATCTAACACTCTGAGTCGACGAACGGTGAGGATCATTATCGTCGCCGCAAGTCTTGTGGTGATCTATATAATCGGGCTTCTCAACCCGATCACCGGCCCAGGACTCCAGTATCCCTATTATGAGTTCTTCTGCGGCAAGAAACCGGTTGTCGCCGCCGAGTTTTGGACGAAGTACTATATCACGCCTGAAATGCAGAGCTATAGCCCTCCGGGACTCGTAGAGCCAGGTGACAGTAGATTGTATTGCACGGAGAACGAAGCGATGTCACATGGGTACAGCAAAAGTGCGCCGTACTAGCTGAAACGGCGTGCCGCCCAGAAGATTAATTACTCCTGGACGACGCGCCGTTTTTCGTGTACTAATTCAGTGGGTGTTGCGCCAAGTGGTTTTTGATGAGGTCGGCATATGCTCGCTGTCCCTCCGCGTTCGGGTGGAACGTATATTCATCTGGTGCGCCAAGCTGAACATTTGAGAAATAGGTTGCCGCGGTGTCAGTCTTAGGGCGGCACAACTCATGTCCGACAAAGGGAGAGTCCTCACTCGTCGCTGGGACGAAGTGGAACTTGCCGCCAATCGCGTTGACCTCGTTCTCGATGGCCGTGTTGAGTGTATTTGTCACGCTGCGAATGGCGGACAGCTCTTGCGGCTGTAGCCACCAGCACCCCCGGCTATCAGCCACCCAACTTGGTGGTATCAACTGGGGATACCCGATCACCAGCACTGTTGCGCCAGTATTTCGCAGATTGGTTAGCCGATCACGCAGTGTTCCGAGCATAAACTCCATACGAGGGATCACGTTCTTCACTATTCCTGCGATCGCATCCCGGTAGGGCTGCTTGTCACAAGAGTCCACTAGTGGTTTCACGCAAGCCCTCGCGAACGTGCCGAACGGCATGTTGTTCCCGCCGATCGTCATGGTGATAAGGTCTGTATCGGCTGTCACCTTGGAGAGTTGTGGTGGCTGACCGTTGTATCCCAACGTGATTGCCGTCGTGGTTGCCCCCGAACAAGCGACGAATTTATCCCCGAGGACAAAGTCGTTAGCTTGCTCCAGCAGTCGCGGATACGCCTTATTGCTCCGGTGACACCCGCCTTTGCTCCCTGTACCGGCCTCAAACGGCTCGATACTCTCGCCCGACGAGAACGAATCACCCATGGCCACGTATTGAACAGGCGACTTGATAACTTCTGTCAACGTCTCTCCGTATCTCTGGAGAGGCAATCGGCCATCCGTCTCAGGCGGCTCGCAGCCAACAGATACTCGGTACTTCCCCTGCGGAAAGTCACGTGATGAACCAACAGGGTTTTCTACAATTTTAGGTATCGTGAAGTCGGCGACCCAATGTCTTGTGCCAGAGTTAAACACTGCGTCAAAATTGAATATAAACGTGTTGCCATTATCCATGTAGCCTTTGACGCGCGCAGTTCCTGCCGGACATGCGTCACTCGACGCCATGTGAATCTTCTGACCAAGCGGCACCTTAGTTGGAGTTATGCTAAACAATGCTGACGAACCCGTGATGCTCAATACCTTGGAGGCGTACTCCATATCAACGGTGCCAGTGGAAGAGTGTATGCAACGCGCAGCTACAACACCGGAACCCAGTGCGGCTTCGTTCGAGTAGGCCAATGGGTCAAGATTGTTGATGTATCGGGGTGGGGGCATAAGAATAATCGGCCGGATCCAGTGACCTTGATCGTTAGTTGGTACAGAGTAAAGAGACGACCGGCCAAGCGCGTCAATAAAGGTCGCCTCAATGAACTGCGAGAAGCCATCTGGGTTACTGGCTGGACATGGGTCAACTTCGGTCAACTCGACCGATTGGCCAGCGCGAACCGCTGACTGCGACATGGTAAAATTTGCGCTAGACTCGACTGCTGCGACTGTTGGAACAAGGGCGGCCAGAAGCAGCGATATGCAGCCGAGGACGCATACAGTTCCTCTTGCTAGTCTCATATTTCGCTTTCTGTCTAAAGTTGTCAGGATCGTTCGACGATGATGTTGGCTAGCTCTTTGCTTACCAGGTTGCCAAACAGATGCACAGAGAAAATCCTGCGGGCGCATGATGAGCCGTCTCGTAGGACTCGTTCGACGCCCCTCTTCCGTTGCTCGTCCGGCACGACGAAAAGCACTGTCGGGAAGTAATCTTCTTGCCAACAGCTGTACGCCCACCAGTAACGGTCGCACTTCCCTTGAATCTTCCTGAGATGTTCTGTTCCTCGATCCACCTCCAGCCAAAAGCAGCGTTTCTTGCATTCGTCCCGGCTGCCGATCTCCACGTACGCATCCGGCGTGAGAAGAACCCTGCCGGCGGCCTGGTGGCACTCTGGCTCGTTGGTGAACTGGATGACCTCTAGCTCACCACGGTGTTCGGCCTGCTTGAGCCAGGCGTAGCAGTCGGCGATGGCGAGGGTGTGCAAGTTCACCGCTCGCGGCGCCCAGTAAGCACCAGGTTTGTCCAGTAACTTCCAACCAGCCCGGCCGAGCTGGTAGACGTACTGCGCCGACCCTCCCTTGTCTCCTCCCACCAGTCGCGCCAAACGGGTCAGGTGTTTCTCCTCGACCAGGCGTTTGAGCGCCCGATCCAGTGGCGTTGCCGAAGCGTTATTGCTGAATAGGCACGCTCGAAGTTGCTGCCTAGTCATCTGGCGAAACTTTGCGACCAACTCGACGACCTGGCGGTCGCGTTCTGGCAGCTCCACGGAGACGGCTACGGCAGCCACGACGGCTCCGTGGTCAATCCACCCTCGAGAGCCTTTTTCCAGACAGCGATGTACCGGCCTGCCAACTCAAGGTGTTCTTTGGCTCCTTCAGGGTGTGCGTCGGCCGTTGCCACCGCGGCTTCCTGGATGGGCGTCAGCTCTTCGGTGCCATCGACCAGCCTCTCGATTTCCCTGAGCTGGTCGATCAGGATGTCGCAGCCGCGTCGAAGGAAGGCGGCTTCACCGAGGACGTTGCGGGTGGTGTGTTGCATGGCGGCTACTTCTCCCATTTCTGTGCTCCGAGGTTTGGCTTGGGTCGTACTGGATCGTGGAGCAGTCGTCGGCGTGCTTCGATTTCCGCTTCTACCTGCGCAAGGGGGCGTCCGTAAGCTGAGCGACTTGCTGCCCGCACGGCGTTCCCGAAGCCGACCGGCTTTGTGGGCGGATTGGCCACGAGAGTGATCGGCGCGCTGACGCCGTCCGTGGTGGCGATGCGAGCGAGCGCCTCATGCGCGCCAAGGTTGATGAAGTCGTCCTCGTCGACCAGCCGGCCGAACTCCCGCTGCATGACGCGGGCGTCTCGTGCACTGGTCTGGAAGACCAGCTTGCTTCGGGCATTGGCTAGTACAGCCTGTTCGAGCCCACGTACCTTGGAAAGCTGGTCAAGGTCTTGGTGGGCGAGCACCAGGCCAAGGCCGAAGCTTCTGGTCTTGGCCAACATGTCCGCGGCGTTGACCGGCAGGTTGACGAAATCCTGGAACTCGTCCAGATAGAGGAAGGCGGGCTTCGTCATCCGGACGGTTCGGACGGCCGTGTAGAGCGAGTTCATCAGGAGGGTGCCGACCAGGCTCGCCGTCTGCTCACCGACACGGACGCCGTTGAGGTTGATCAGCAGGATCTTCCCGCTGGTCAGGACGTCGTCGAAGGTGAAGCTCGAGCGGCTCTGGCCGATGATGTTGCGGATCTCCGGCCGGACGGCGAGCTGCCAGACACGGTTGTGCACCGGGGCTGCCATACGGTCGCGCTCCCGGTTCTTATCGTCGAGGTAGCGCTCCCAAAACTGTCGGACATCCCGGTTATGCAGCCGTTGAACGAGTTGGTCGCGCCAGGCGATCTCCTCAGACCCCTGGGGCGTGAGCAAGGTGGGCAGATCGATGAAGGTGCTGTCAGTGGTCTCAGCGAGGGCGTGCAGGCCGTAGTACATGATCATCGGCGTGTAGACGCCGCCGTGATCGCCGTAGATGCCGGTGATGAGCGCGCTCAGCTCGTCGACAGCGGCGTGGGAGCTGCCGGAGTTCAGGACGTTGAAGCCGACGGGAAAGGCAGTGTCGTTGACGTCGAGCACGATGACGTCCTTGATCCGGCGTCGTGGCACGCGGTCGAGCGCGGCCGTGAAGAGATCACCCTTGCTCTCCAGGACGATCACGCCGTAGCCCTGCTGCATGTCCTGCGCGACCATGTTCGTGAGCAGGGTGGTCTTGCCAGTTCCCGTTGGCCCTATGACGTGCAGGTGTTTGGTCGCGTCCGGGTAGGACACGGCGAGAGGCCGCTCGGCGCCGGGGAAGTTGGAGCGCCCGATCACACGCCCGGCTTTGGGTATGGCCGCGGTCGCCGGCAGTTGGCGAGTGCGGCCCTGCGGTAGCCCGGCAACGTGCGGCGACCCGATCGGCCAGGCGATCAAGCCGGTCAGCTCGGACACGGAGAGCTGTGCGCCGTAGAGCAGGCTTCCGCTTGCCTGCTCGATGCGCATCGCCACCCTCGCCTTCGTCACGAGCGGTTTTCTCCTGAACCGTATGGCCACAGCGTTTGCGCTGGTCAGGCCTGATCGGACATGGTTGAGCAGGTGTCCGGCACGGGATTCCCCTCCGGCGTGAACCGCGATTCGGAGAACCGCCAGGAAGTTGGGCTCGCTGAGCTTGGCGCGTTTGTCCATGGAATCTCCGTCAGTTGCGCCTCCGTGGGTGGGCGAGCGCCAGGTGCCCGATCGGTCGTTTGTGCCTGCGGGAGGTGGCGTCTCCGGTCGAGCCGGCGTTACGACCCACTGCAAGAGCACCATCTCGCCCGACCGCAACCCCTGGACGCTGGCGAGCAGACTGGTCGACAGCTGTTCGGGGGAGGGGATGCGCAGCGTGCGCAACAGATCCGTGAGCCCGAGCTCGATGGCGACCGTCCAGGCCGGCGCGGGTTGGACAGCAACCGGTACCACCCGGACGCCCGGCACCAGACTGCGCAGCTGCGACACCACGTAGTCGGCTTGGTCATGCGGTATGACCAAGTGGTGCGCCAAACCGTGGTCAGTCGCCCGGAGTTCGAGTCCGAGGACGGCTGAGTGCCTGATGCCGCCGAGCGACTGCAGCCACGCCTGTACCTGGTTTTCCGGAAGGCTGGCTGGCAACGTCAAGGAGTAGACGCGCCGACCAGCCTTCCGGGATTGCGAGCGCGTCACCACCGGCTCTTGCGGTAGTAGAGAAGGCCAGCGATGGTGACGAGAACTAGCCCGACAACGAGATACGGCACCAGCGGCTCAACTGTCCACCACAGCACCCGGGCGGTGACCGCGAGCAGCAGTGCGGTCACGAGCCCAGCTTGAACCTTCCGCAGCGTCACCGGGTGTTCCAGTCGCGAGCGATCCGGTCCATTTCGGCTTCGGACTCTTCGGTAGCTCGCTCGATTTCGTCGCGGACCTCCTCCCCGCGCCTAACGATCGCTCTGAGGTCGCGCTTCGCTCGGACGCCAGGGTGACGACAGATCAACCAGAGCAGAGCAGCAGAGGCGAGGAGCAGCACTACCCACCACAAATTGATCACCACCCAAACGATGCCGTCGATGACAAGCGCAACTGCGGCAAGGACGAGAAACAGGCCAATGAGCCAACCCCAAACCTCATCCATCAGTTCAACCTTCAGCGCCGGGGCGCACGATCTCGCCGAGATCCCGCATGAAGTTGACCTCGACATCACGAAGGGCAACTTGCAACAAGGGGTCGTTGGACGATATGGCGCGTCGGTACGAGTCCACTCGCCACGCAGCGCAGTGGGCTTGTGCAACAGCGGCGTTGTTCGCCACGTAGGTGGCGTCCTCCACCTGGTGCTGGAGCGCACTGTTCCGAGCAGCGGGTGGGTGGATCACGACCGGCCGCGGCGTCCGCTTGCGGACAACCGTCACCAGTAGCTTCTTCACAAGCTTGCCCATGATCAACGCCTTCCGCTAGAACGCGCCACCACTCTGGATGCGCTTGATGTTGGCGACGTGCGTCAGCTCGACCTCGATCAACACACTGTTCAGCCCGGGATCGTCACCAGCGAGTCCCCTTCGATGTCCATCGACCCTGGCCACGCTGTCCATGGCATCCAGTGCGACGTTGGTCTCGATGGCGATCCTGGCCTTCTTGACGATGCCGTCGGCACCCTCCCGCCGCAGCGCTGCCTGAAGCTGGCGCCCTTCCTGAGACAGCACTAGGCCGCCGTGCGTCCGCATCAGCGGCATGACCTCGGCCTGCGTCGAGAGACGCTGAAGCTCACCCATCACGTACTCCTTGCTGGATCGAGTAAGTCGACGGTCTTCCTCGACCGCTGGGCGCAAGGGAACACGGCCCTCTTGGCCTTTGGCGAACTCCAAACAAGGATGGATCGATGTCCTCTGAGAACGATCGCGTCGTCCTCGCTCACCAGCTCCGCTACCACAGAAAGCTCGCCGGGACCAGCTTGAGCACTGTCGCGAAGGCCCTTGGTCGGAGCGTGTCTCACCTCAGCAACGTCGAAACCGGCCGTGACCGGGCGAGCTGGGAGGTCATCGCGTTCTACGACAATAACTTCCACGCAGACGGACAGCTCTGGACGGCGTGGGTGGAAGTAATGACGGCTGCACGGCCACCACAGCGTGTGAGCCCAGGACAGCGGCCCGACTATCCGCTAGCTGGCGATGCTGGAACGTTCGTCGCTGACGTGACCATTCCTGACGGCACGATCATGCCGCCGCTCTTCATCTTCGAGAAGATCTGGCGCATCAAGAACAGCGGGACGGTGCCATGGGTCGGTAGGCGACTGGCTCGTGTGGGAGCGGCCGCGGGCTACGGCATCCCGCACTCACCTAGCCATGTTGCCTTGGCTGACACACCGCCAGGCGCGACGGTCGATATTGCCGTGCCGATCCGAGCGCAGCCGCTCCTCGGCACCTCGCAGGCCAGGTGGAAGATGGTGGATGAAAACGGCTGGGAGTACTTCCCAGATCGCTACCCAGCGGGCGTGTTCATGACCATCGTGGTGGTAGAGGGCGCTCCGTCGCCTGATCTCCGACACTGGGCCTAGCGGCAGCCAGGGGCTCATCACTTGGCGCGATCCTTGTTAGCCACGTAGTGATCGATGGCAGCGTTCCCGAGTGCCTCTTTGGTCTGCTCAGTAGACGTCCTGATCGCTCGCTCTTGTTCTTGACCTTGACGGGTCATGGCGTCGATCTGAGCGGCTGCTTCGTCGTGCATTTCCACGATGGGCAGATCCGGCACGGCTCGAACGAGAATACTCAAGAACTCCCAATACTCTCGCTTCAGATGGTCGGCGCGCTCCTCGGTAGAAAGACGCGGTCGTCCCGGTGTCCGCATCGCATCCAACTCTTGGTTAGAGCGCCTGGCGTGCTCTTTGAGGGCTTTGTCAATCTGCGGATACTGGGAACCTAGGCGCTCAGCCCTGGCCTGAACTTCCGCTTTCAGCGAGTCTTGCTGCTCGGCAACACGGTCTTGTTCGACTTGTTGGTATTTCCTAATTTCGCCTGGTGTCTTATCGACTGTATGTGGTAGTTCTTTTTGCATATATGTCCTCCATTATAGAATGGCGGACAGTTTCAGTAAATAGAGACATCTTGAGGGCGATGAGGTCTGAGGTTACTCCTCATGTCGCACCGTCGGGCTGGCTGCGTGCGACGTGTCAGCGTCGGGTGGGAACGGGGGATCCCTTGGTTTGCGCCAACAGTGTGGCGGCATGCTGGCTCGATTCTCATGGCCACCCGGGGCGACCTGATGTGCAGTGACGACAGTTTCCTCGATGACTTCGGCACTCAAGTCGAACGTTGGGATCTGGGCTCAGCGCTCGGGCTATGGAACCCAAATGGCCCAGTGGGCACGAGGCATTAAGCGCGTCCAGATACACGGCGACCGAGTGGCTGCGACGAACGGTAGCTGTGCCGCGACGAGCTGCACTGCACGTGCGCTTGCAAGTTTGCCTGCAACAGCTAACGTCGTCTGCATTGTGCCGTGACAAAAAATACCACCCGTTAGAGGATGCATAATGTGCACAGTGCAATGCTCGGTAGGTGTTGCTAACCGTGAAACATAAACTACCAGTGCTTTGTCACTCTAACGGGTGTACGCTTTGCAGTGCCGCAACTCGTATAGCCGCGTCGGCATGGGCGGGTTGACGCTGTCCAACCGCTCATCCTGGATCAGGGACCGGTTGGCGCTTTGGTCTGCCTAAACCCAAACTACTTGCCAGTAGGCGGCTGATCTTCGTCAAGATGGTGCCAGCGATGAACTGGGGCGGCGCGCTGCTGCGTGCCGACTTCCTTCCTGCTCCAACAAAGACGTGGCTCCCTGCGCTAACAGGGAGCCACGTGGAGCGTTCATCGCGGACCCAACCGACAAAGATCAGGAGGCAAATGAACATGACGACCGTACCGGTACCTACTGGCGACACGCCAGAGAAGCCATCGCTCGATCCGGTCACACCGGACCACGTTCGTGGGAAAAACCTGCCCGCAGGCGCCCCGCAGTACGTCGGGCTGGACGAGCTGTGGGACTGCACATCGGTGCCGGTGATCCCCGAGCCTCGCCTTACCGCGGAGCTGGCGCTTGTCCCGCCGTGCCGTTGGCACCAGCGTCCCGGGTGGGACTTCCTCCACCGGGTTGTCTTCGGCGAACGAGCCCACACCTGGCGTGTGCTGCTGCTGATGTTGGGCGGCGGATTGGCTCTGTCCGGCGTTCTGCTGGCCGGATCGGTGCTGGTCAAGGCTGCCGCGTTGTCGCTGGTCAGCTTGGCCGTCTTGCACCGCCTGGGTAAGAACAGGACGGTTGTTGTGCAGCAGGCGTAACGCCATCTGCTCGTAGCGTGGTGGATACGCCGTGCCGCTGCTTCTACCAACGGCACGGCGTACCCAGTATTTGGTGGTGACCAGTTGGAGCCGAATCACCACTAGGGCGACGAACGGAACACGCGTCCGTGACGGCGCCGGTTCAACCGGATCGTCTTTCACCCGGTTGCCGTAGCCGCAGTCGACGAGGACCGGCTTACATGGCTCGTCTGTCGGTCCTCGTCAGCCGCCACGTCCCTGAGTGCTCGCATTGTCAGCGAAGTTGGCCTCTGCGCTACAGGAGTGCGACTGCGATGAGGTTGTTCACGAAGATGATCGGCGAGCCAATGGCGCCGACGATGCTCAAGGTCAGAGCAGCCCAGGCCAGCCCGCAGAACTTGGCAGGCTTCACGGCAGGCGCTGGAGCCTGGTGGGGCCGCTGGCAGGTGGTGATGCGTAGGGAGCAGTCATCTCGGAGGTCTCCAACCGTGGCAGTGACGAATGCCAACACGGCGTGCCGTAGTTGCACTGCGTTACCAGATGCAGGTCGACGTCATCGAAATGTCACCCGGACGGGAATCGAGTGTCAGCGGCTGCTCAAGCGGTAATTTCCGCGAGCCGAGGGGTACTACAAGCCAGACAGGCACCCATTCAGATAGTGTCAACGTTTCCGGCATCTTGCTCGCCACTGCACTGAAGGCTTGTCCGAAACGGTGCGAACGCCGCAAGTACCCGCAGGATGCGCGCCGAGCGCACCACTCGTAAGTGCGTCGATTTACAGGTAGTGCTGCAGCGCAAAGGCGTCGTGCCCTGTGAGGAGCCGGGACTCTTCCTCTGTGCCAGTGTGCCATATCTCCAGAAAGTGCTGTTCCACGCCAGCGTCTTCGAATTCGGGGCGGACGGATGCTTCGCTGCGGCCGCGCACTGAAAGGCGTAGTCGGTTCCAACCGGGGGTGACGGGTATGATCCGGGGCGCATCTGCGCTGTAGGTATCTTGGACCGAAATCCGACCGGTGCTGCAATCGAGCGTCTTCTCGACTACCATGTCCCAGTTTTGGTCGACATCTTCAGGCGGGCTATCACGCAGCTGAACAGTCAGTGTGAGTCTGCCGTACTGCGTCCCACACAGGACTGCTATCCAGTTGTCCTCTCCTACGAGGAGCCCGTCTTGCGTGTCAGGCCAGGGGTTGTCTATACCTGGCGTCGAGCGAACATGGTACTGGCCATCCCGAACCGGGATGGCCAGTACCATGTTCTTGCTTGTATCAGCCACTATCGCCCTAGCTCCTTGAGCTGCTCACCACGCCAGCGATCCATCTGCCTTCTGAGCCTGAACCCAGAACGGATCCTTGTCAAGGATGCGGTAGTAGTCGAAGTAGGCACTGGTCAAGCCGCCCTGACTGTTGTTGGCTTCAATCGGCACAGTGCGGGTCGATCGATCGCCGGGAGCTGCGCCGTTGCCGCCCTGGTAGGAACTTGCAAGCGGATACTCGTCGCAAGACGGCGGATTTCCGCTTCCGCAGGAGACGCGTCGATTAGCGTCGATGGCAGCACCATCGGTTAGCCGCGTCAGCGGGTGGTTCTCGGCAGGGCGCCCCCAGTGGCTCGGAAGGGCGCGGATGGCGTCAAACACGTGATCTGCGACAGGTCCGACTTTAGGGTTGTCCACGGCGCTGTAGAACACATATGAAGCACCGTAGTAGTCCACGCACCCGGCCGAGTACCTGTTAGATGTCAGGTTGTCGCAGCGGCCCCACAACGTGTTTTCGTAGTGATCTGCGATAGTCACTGAGTTGGCCGGCGTGTTCACCTCCACCGCGGATCCAAGGTTGCCAGTCTCCGTAAGCACCGCGTTTCCTGTCATGGATGCGGCGTACTGCGTGTACCACTTGGTGATCTGAGCACCTAGTGGAAGCCCGACTGGCTCGTTCTCGTCGTTAGATCCAGCCAGACGTGAGGTAGTGCACTTGTCGGAGTGCCCCATGCATCCAGTCCAGGTTTTGCCTGAACTGCCTGCTGCCAGGGTTCCCCAGGTGGCTGTGACCGAGACTATGGTGTCCAAGTCCCAAGCTGGCGTGCTGCCTTGTCCTTCTTCGAAGTCCACCGAGGAGTTGATATTGATGTTCATGGTTCCGCGGGGGGTTTTGACGCCATTGACGGTCGTGTAATGAGTCACGACCCAATTGTCGTTAGAGCAAGAAGTTCCTCGACTCGGATTAGAATAGCCAGCGTTGCAAGCCGGAGAAATGGCGCGTGGCACTAGCGCGTTACCCGCACGGCGGCTCTTCATCGGAGACCTGGAGGCGGCACTATCAGTCTGGGGCGCAGAGGCAAGCGGTAAGGCTTGCTGCCGGCTTACGGTGGTGCATTCGTAGTGTGAAGCCGAACCTTTTGCGGCGGCTCGGGTGGCGCACTGTTGCTCTTGCTGGGCGAGGGATGAGCGGGAGTCGTTGACTGCTGCGACGTTAGTGCCGTCGGGTGTGCTCGCGAAGGCGGATGGTGTCGCTA
Source organism: Amycolatopsis sp. H20-H5 (assembly GCF_035828755.1). Taxonomy (NCBI): domain Bacteria; kingdom Bacillati; phylum Actinomycetota; class Actinomycetes; order Pseudonocardiales; family Pseudonocardiaceae; genus Amycolatopsis; species Amycolatopsis sp. H20-H5. The sequence goes on from NZ_JAYMZS010000042.1 coordinate 19,918, forward strand.
CAGCTAGTGCTGCAAGTGACAAACCGGTGGCGGCAATTATTGTGGTGGCGCGTCTAGCAAATTTGAACAAGAGGCACTCCTTGAGTGGTGCGTGCAGGACTAAATCCCGGTCCTGTAAAGCAGAACTTGCCCAGGTATAGAAAGCTAATTCATGCCGCTAGGATCAATACATGGTCGACCCATTTGGTGGTGCAAATAGATAGTCGGCATCATCGCGCGACGATCGCGAAATGATGCTGAATCCCGCGCGTCAGATAACGGCGGTACGAATGATCGAAGCCTCCCCTGCCAGTCAACGTCCTCCCCGACTGCTGATGACTAAAGACACACTGTCACGTCAATGGGTGGCTACGCCGCCCCCAAACGAGTGAAAGTCCAACGCGGGGTGCTCGCGTCGATCGAGCGAGTACCCCGCAGCTATTCGGATGCGCGCTTATCGTGGCGAACTCGTGCCTACACCACGTATTTCGCAGGGTTTCTACGCGTTACAGCAGTTGTCACGGGCGTTTCGAGATGTGATTGAAAGAGCGTCCGTCGTGCCAGCGGCCGAACGAGTGATCTGGCCAGAAGGTTGCCATGGTGTCGATCACCGATCAGGGCGACCAGCAGTCGGGGCAGCTTCGGTGCATCGTGACCGTTGTGTCTTGATCTATGGGGACGGGACGCCCCTCGCATTTGGCGATGTGACGGGGCCGCAGTTTATGCGGTACTCCTGCTCGGGAGCAATCGTGCGACCCACCTGTCGAGCGATGGTTGGGCTGAGTCGCAGGGTCGCAGTTGGCCAGCTAGCGATCTCGCAGGTGGGTGCACCATGCCGCCGCACGAATCAGCGGCATGGTGCACCCGGTACTGCGGTAACGCACCGGCTGGGCCGGTGTGCAAGTGCGACGACTTCGAGGGCTATTCACTCGGATAGCCGACGCCGAGCGTGTGGATGCGCAGGCCTCGGCGCATCAGCTAGTCATCGACGCGGACTCGCAGCTGCCGGTACGTCTGGATCACGTCCTTAACGGCGTCGGTGACGGGGAGGTCGCCACCGAGTGCCGCCCACTGGTAGTCGTCGTGCTCCTCGAGTACGACCGGCTCGACGGCGTTCACCACGACGGCGAAGGTGAACTGGCGGCTCTTCTGGCCGCTGCCCGAGGCATAGTCGAAGTGCCCGAGGTAGTCCTCGATCGCCGTGACCTCGAGCCCGGTCTCCTCCTTGACTTCACGGATCAAGGCGGCGTCGAGGGCCTCGTCGGGCTCGACCTTGCCGCTCGGCAGTTCGAAGATGCCGCCCATGAAGTCGTCGAGCGGACGCTGCAGGAGCAGCACGGTGTCGCCGTCCTGGACGACGGCTCCGACGACCAGTTGCTGCACGTCATCGACCGCAGCCTGGGCGGTGAGCTGCTCGAGGATCGTGGAATCGATCATGAATTGTCCTTGAGGTCGTGGTGGTGGGCGACCACCTTACGGAAGCCTGCGACGTACTGGCGAGCGAGTGGTACGTCTTCTTCGCGGTGCCAGACGGGCAGCTTGAGGGTAGTGCGGTGCAGCTGCTCGGCTACAGGGAACTGCCCTGGCCGGTAGGCGATCCGGTCACGGTGCGGATGGTGCGGAAACAGCGGCCCGAGATCTTGGAATAGTGGCAGCAAGTTCAGCGGGCAGGTGGAACCCGGCCGGTCGAGCTCGTCCAGGCCTTCAGCCCGCAACGCGTCGTAGAACCGCTCGACGGGCAAGTCGTCGAGCTCGGCGGGCACGTAGGTGAGCGGCAGGCCGTACCACGCGGCACGAGTACCCAAGGCGAGTTCCGGCACGGTAATTCCCGGCAGCTGCCCGAGTTCGAAGCAGAGATAGTCAGCCATATTGACGCGGCCGATGAGGTACGAGTCGAGCCGTTCGAGCTGGTCCAGGGCGATCGCCGCAGCCAGCGGGTGGATCCGGAACTTCAACCCCATCCCAGTGACAGCGTAACGGTGCAGCGGATGCTCGCCCGGGATCTCGCTGCGACACCGCTTGTTGTAGTGACCGTGCAGCAACAGCCGGTAGTACGCCTCGTCGTCGTTGGTCAGGACGAAGCCGCCCTCACCTGCGGACAACGGCTTCGGCCCGTTCATCGAGAAAGCCGCCAGGTCGCCGACGCTGCCCACTTTGCGGCCGGCGACCGCGGCGCCGTGGGCGTGTGAACCGTCTTCGAGCAGCAGCAGCCCCCGCGCGTCGGCCAGCTGGCGCAGAGCGGCCAAGTCGGCCGGGATGCCCCAGAGATGCGTCACCATGATGGCCACCGTGTCCGGGGTGATCCGGGCGGCGACGTCCGAGAGCGAGAGGTTGCCGGTCGCGTCGCAATCGGCGAGAACCGGCACCGCGCCGAGGTGCAGCAGCGGTGTCACGGTGGCGAGGAACGTGTAGGCGGGCACGATCACTTCGTCGCCGGGGCCGATGCCGCAAGCGGCGTAGGTCGAGTGCAGGGCGGCGGTCCCGGAGCTGGTGAGGACGGCGTGCCGGACGCCGAAGTACTCCTGCAACGCGTTTTCCAGCTCGGCGACGACGTCCGAGCGGTCGTAGACCGAGATGCTGCGGTGCAGCTGGTCGAGGACGGCTTTGTCGGTACGGCCGTCCAGCAGTGGCCAGGAGAAATGTGGCCCAGGTTCAATGACGGCCGGCGCACCGCCGAGGAGCGCGAGTGGTGAGGTCACAGCAGGTCCTTCGGGTTGACGGGGGCGTGGCTGCGGGCGGACTGGTAGCAGCTGGCGATGAAGCTGAGGTGGGCGATGTTTTCCTGCGGGCCGCTGAGGTTGGGGCGTTCGCCGTCGAGGACGTGGCAGAAATAGTTGATCTGCGAGGTCGCCGCCGACGGCCAGGCTTGCTCGCGGGCCAGCGACTCGACGACCTCTCCGCCGTTGGTGAGGCGCTGGATACGGCCGCGTTCCAGCCGGACAATGCCCTTGTTGCCGACCAGTTGAATCTGTTCGGTCTTCGGGCCGATGAAGCGTGACAGCAGCAGTGAGCCGTACAGGCCGCTGTCGTAGCTGAAGTGGATGAGCGCGGTGTCTTCAGCGTCGTAGCTGCGGTCCGGCCTGGCGCTTACCGAGATCTCGGCGTGGACGCGGTCAGGCAGGCCGAAGTACCAGAGGATCATGTCGATGAGGTGGTAGCCCATGTCGATGATGCAGCCACCGCCCGCAGCCGCAGTGTCTCCGCGCCAACCATCCGACGGATCGGTGATGTGCACCGTGTAGGCCGCCTGGACGACGAAGGGGGTGCCGATCTGGTCAGCGAGCTGGGTGAAGCTGGTGTAGATCGGGTTGAACCGCCGTTGCAGCGTCACCATCAGCTGAATCCCGGCCCGCTCGCAGAGTGCCGCCAGTTCTTGGGCTTCGGTCAGTGTGGTGGCGAACGGCTTCTCCTTGAGCACGTGAACCTGGTGGCGAGCAGCGGCTTCGATCACCCGCCGCCCGACATTGTGTGGCACGCAGACCACCACCAGGTCCAGCTGCTCGGTGCGGAACATATCCTCGAAGTCGGTGTACCCAGCCACGCGGAGCTTGTACTGCTGCTCCCGGACAATGTCTTCGGCCTCGTCGCATACCGCCACGAGCTCGACGCCGTCAGCGGCCAAGACGCCGGGCAGGTGGTCCTCAAGCGCTTGTTTACCAAGTCCGACCACCCCGACCCGTCGGCGGTCACCGCGCAAAGGATTTGGTCTTGCCGCGCACACCAGCCGGTGTCGTTCTACGAGCTCCGTCATTGATCGTTCCTTTCGTCGGAGAACTGGGTGAACAAGGAGAAATTGGCGGAGCCGATGCACGTGAGTGGCTGCTTTCTGCCGGGTGGGAAAGGTGGCCGAGTAGCTCTCCCGTCTACCGGTGTTTGCCCGGCGGCTCGTCGGAGAGGTTCCGCAACCCCTCCAGCACGCGCTGCATCAGTTCGTTGTCGGGTCGGCTCTGTGGTGCGCGCGGATAGGGAGTCGGTGGGTTCTGGACGTAGCGCCGAACGCGTCGCGGCAGCGGCGCAGGCGGCAACACTTCTGTCGGTGCGTCCCCTGTCCGGATCACCGGCAGCACGTCGGTGATCTCTGGATCTGCCGTGGGCCACGGCACTGCAGTGTCGGCCCGCTCCTGCTCGACTCGCGCCACGATGGCTGCCACCGACCGCCCCTGTTGCTGGACAAGGAACTGGGCTCGTCTGCGAGCCCGTCGCCAATCCGAGAGCAGCCAGCGAACGGCCAGCAGTACCGGCACCACGACGATCGCTATCGCCCACCAGCCCCACGTACTCACGTGTTCGGATGCGCCACGTGGCCCGACTCGTGCCCCAGCGGTGTGGAGCCTTCCTGCCGCAGCGCGTGCCGTCCCGCGGTCGCCGGCGGAAGAAGCAGGCCGTTCATGACGATCGGAACGTGCTTGGCCACGGTGCCCAGCGCACTCACCAATTCGGTCGTCTGCCGGTTCACGTCGGCGTCTCCACCAGCTCGTCGGCAAGGATTCGCAGGGTGGTGCCGGTGCGGCGCACCGCCAGCGCCAGCCGGTCGGCCACCGAGCGCGTCGGCGACAAATGTCCGTGGCTGATCACCAGCAGGCCAGAAGCTTCCGGCAGCCGCAGCACGTCGGTGGCCGCGGTGAACCCGGGTCGGATGAGAGCAGTTGACTCGATGCCGATGTCGCGGAAAACCAGGCTGAGCCGCCAACCACGAGCGACGCTCCACCAGGTCAGGACGTCGGCGCAGGCATCGGCATAGCCCGGGGTCGCCTGCTCCGCACTGACGTAGCCGTACACCGTTGGGAGTTTGCTGGCCGGGACGTCGGCGGGCGGCAGGGCGATGAGCTTGGTCGCTAGCGCCTGCAGTTCCGGGAAAGCTTCGGTCGTCACGATCAGAACCCCTCGCGCAGCCGGTAGGCCAACCGGGCGGGTTCGCACGGCCAGGTATCGGCGCAGCATTCGCAGTTGCCTGTGGCCGGATTCGGCTCGTGCAGCACGAGCGTCAATGCGATGAGGCTGTAGAGCTGCGCAGGCTCGGGCACCCGCGGCTCGACCACCGTTTCTAGACGATTCATCCGTCGTTGCCAGGCGCACGGCACCTTCGGGGCTTGGTGCACGCCGATTGTTCGTACGGTCACAGTGACCGCTCCGTCCCGTCGCTCGTCGTCGGTTTCTGGAGCGGCATCCGGCGGCGAGGACACATGTTCCGAGCGGTGAGGGTTTCCTTGGGAGGACCGCCCGGTGAACCCCGTGGGGCATGGGGTGTTTCCCCGGCGCCGGATGCCAAGGAATGACCTTGGTCGGGGTTCTAGCCCCTGACCACGGCCACGAACCCCGCAACTACCCGGCCAAACCCTTGCCAATCCGTCCCTGACCTGGGGTAATGTGACCGGCGCGACGGACGGTAGATAAAGGGGCCACGTATGGTAGCCAAGCGCGAGGCGTTGGCGAGAGCGCGTAAGTCAGCAGGTCACACGCAGGAGAGCGTGGCCCGCGAGCTGAACGTCGACCCCAGTTCGATTCAGCGCTGGGAGGCGGGCACCAGGACGCCGTACCCGTACTTGCGCCCCAAGCTTGCTGCGCTGCTTAGCATCAGCCGTGAGAAGCTCGATGCACTGCTGATGCCGCCGGTCGCCACGCCGACGACGAGCGAGGTGACCGTGCCAGATGACGACGGCGCGGAGCGCGCCGCCAAGGCCGTCCGCGACGGCTACCGCTACTTCGATGGCTCAGTTGTCCAGTATTTCCGTTCGCAGCTCACCGCCTGCATGGCCGACGACGGCCAGCAAGGGCCGACCAAAACGCTGCCCGCGGTACTCGGCCTGCTCCGCGCCATCGAACAGCAGGCTCGAGACGTGCGGCCGTCCGTCCGCGTCGAGCTGCTGTCGTTCGGAGCGTGTGGCGCTGAGTTTGCGGGCTGGCTCTACCGCGACACCAACAATCCAGTCTTGGCGGCTTTTTGGTACGACCGGGCTATGGAGTGGGCACAAGAAGCCTGTGACCTGCCGCTGCAGGGATACGTCCTGCTCAAGAAGTCCCAGATGGCCTACGACGAGCGGGATGCGCTGCGTGTCTACACCCTGATCGGTGCTGCCGAAGCCGGACCGTGGCAGCTGCCGCCCAAGGTGCGCGCCGAGGTGACACAACAGCAGGCCCGAGCGCTGGCCATGATCGGGGAACCGCTCGTGGAGGTGGAGCGCAAGCTCGAGCAGTCACGGGTGTGGCTGACGCAAGCGACGGACGTGCCCAGCGACAGTCCGCTGAGCAGCCACTACAGCGCCGTCTCCCTCACGCTGCAGACGGCCAGCTGCTACATCGAGGCTGGCCAACCGCGGCGAGCCGCAGAACTGTACGACGAGACGTTCGGTGGACACACACTGTCTCGCCGAGACCAGGGGTACTTCCTTGCTCGCCGGACATCCGCGTTGGCACTAGCCGGCGAACCAGACGACGCGGCGCAGGTGGGGCTGGAAGCGGCGCAGATTGCGACTGAAACCGGTTCGCTCCGTACCAAACGTGAGCTGCGACGGGCGCTCCAGACGTTGGAGCCGTGGCGCAGCCGACCAGGCCCGAAGCAGCTTCGGGAAGCAGTCCGCGCCTAATCGGTGAGCCAGTCCGTGACGGTGCGGATGACGAACGCCTGCCACTCCTGGGTCTGCGGGTTCTGGTACTCGGGATCCTTGTCGACGGCGAAGCCGTGCTGCGCGCCGTCGATCTCGACAAGCCGGTGTTCGCCGGGTAGCTGAGCGGCCGCCGCTCGCGACGACTCGATCGGGACGAAGGTGTCCTTCGTGCCGTGCACGATGAGAGTCGGCAGCGCGATCTCGCTCATGACCTCGTTCGGCCTGATCCAGAAGACCTCGTTCAGGAACGCCCGGCTGTGCTTCACCGTGGACGAATGATCCAGATAGCCCTGCTCACGGAGCGTTTCGGCCGCGGGCTCGTCCAGATGGCCGTCCACCCAGTGCGGCTTCTGGTTGATGTACCGGTCCTTGTAGTTGAGCTGCGGGTTCAGAAGTACCAGGCGATGCAGCTCGTCAGGGCGCTTGGCGGCGTAGTACGCGGCGAGGCCGCCGCCGAAGCTGGCGCCAAGGAGACTGATGGTGGTTGCGCCAGTCTCCGCCTGGAGGTGCTCGATGGCTGAGGTGATGTCGTTGAGGTGTTCGGCGAGCGTCCGGGTCTCCTGCTCACCATCGCTTGAGCCGTGGCCGCGCTGGTCGTAGCGGAGAGAAGGCAGTTCGGCTTCGCCAAGACCTTCTGCCAGACGGGTGAAGAAACCACCTTCCTCGCGGGTGACACCGCCACCGTGAACCAGGACGACGGCGTGCTGAGCGGAAGTCTCCGCGGTGGCGAGTGTGCCCGAGAGTCGGAGGCCGTCGATGGCGCGGAAGGTGGTTTTGCTAGTGGTCAGAGCCATGAATCGGCCTCCGGGCATGTGAGTGGCAGATTGTCCAGATCTTCGCAGCTCTAGATCCAAGAGGAGTATGCCCCGCGCTGTCAGCTGACGATCTTCTTCAACGGGTACTCGGGCGCGGCGTGCCAGTCGATCTGTTCTCCAAGCTCTCCGGCAAGCAACGTGGCTATGTGGCGCGCGGTGTAGACGTGCAGGCGAGCGCACGACAGCGCACCGGTGAGTCCGATGGAATGCTTGCCGCCGGGCTTTGCGCGCAGCACGCTGCTGGACGTCGTTGCGCCAGCACCCTTGAGCGGAGCAGGCCATACCTCGCTACGCCAGCCGCTCGCTAGTCCGTGAGTCAAGCAGTGGCGTACTTCCATCCGGCCATCAGCCCTCTCGAGTGCCAAGCTCCAGTCGATGGTCTCGGTCGCGGGGTGGCCGTTTACCTGGGGGATGTTCCATACCTGGAGCGTGAACCCGTCGCCAAGCTGTGCCTTGACGGCCGGGACCTCGGCGCTCATTTTGCTGGCGAATAGCCGGGGCGTCGGGTTGTTGAGCGCCACCTTCCTGGCGACCTGTGCGAAGCCGTGTCCCTGAGTGAGCAGGACCGCGGCCAGAAACTCTTCAACGAATCCTTCGAAGGCGGCTACCACCGAGAGGGTGACGGCAGGCGTCAGGGCAGCGGTAATTGCCAGAGCCGCCGGCATTGCGCGGGTGGAGAGCGATCAGAAGCTGGGACACCTCGAGTGAACGGAAGTACCGATCCGCTGACGCTTGCAAAGTTGGGAAGTGCATGTCGGTTGCTCCAAAGAGATGAAGGGGCGTTTTTGGAAACCTAGGTTAAGTCGCCAGCAGGACGACGTAATATAGACGCATCAGTCTACGGGCGTTTGCTGCTGGCACCTGGCCGGAGCTGACTCCGACAGATATCGTGGACTGTTCGGTTGTCGCGAAGCGATTCCAGGTAGCCATGGCGTGGACGATACGGTCATTACGGTGCTAAGGGAACCCTGCTATCTCTCTTCGGGCACGCACGGTCCGTTAGGTGTCCTGGCTGCGGGTGCAGGTCGTTCGCGCTATTGAGGTAGTGCCGCCGAAGCCCAGCTCCGTTTCGGTAATCAGTGCCATCAAGCATGTGGGTGATCTGATCAATTCCACCTACCAGTCCCACCTGAAACCGGCAACCGCCTGCTCTGCGTAGGAAATAAACTGATGTAACTCTGACCCGTTCTCTAATTTTGCCGGTACGTCGCTGACTATGTTTCCTTCATCGTAGGCATCCCATGTGGACCACCACGCTTTGACTGGATAGACATCTTCAAAAATGACACGCATGTCGATGTTTTCCATACGCTTGCGTGTGGCCCGTCGGAGATGAGTGCACGGTTTTTTACTCTCATTGTGGAGGGTAGAATACTGAAGCGATGTTTGCTGCCCCTTACGCAGTGGACGATCTAACTTAATCTCGACCCCGGTAAAACCGGGAGCGCTGTCGTGAAATCGAACGAATTTTCCACCAGCGATGACGTCAACTTCGCTGGCTGTAGCTCTGGGGCTGTACGCGTAGGTATCAACGCCGTCCTCGAGCGCTACGACGATGTGGCTCGTTTCGATCTTTGCGAGGGCGCGATTCCTGTTGACGTAGTATCTCGCAAAGAGCGCGGTTGTCTGAAGCTGCTGTGGTTTAATGAGTGGGATTGGTGGTGTGCGAAGTGTAAACGCGATGCCGTCGCCATCCAAATCTGTTGCGCTCTTTCCGGCGAATGCATCCCAGACTTGAGAAGCGTCTTCGCGCGCGAATCCGAATGCCTGGGTAATCCAGGTTAAGGTCTCATAGGTGAGTAACTCGCCCCGCAAAGCCTGGCGGATGCGGTCCCGTAACTTTCGGGGCAGGTCAGTGTCGGTATCCGATTTCAGGCCCTGATCCCATAGGTAGAGGGCGACAACCTGCGAGACGGCCGCGTAGTTGATCTCCGTTGTTCGCATCCGTTGGGCGTGAACGAGCCATCGTCGGCGGTAGTCGAGGTCAGATCCCAGCAGGCGGCGGAGCTGCTCGGACGCTGCGGCCAGCCCGGCCGGGGATGCGTTGTCGGACATCTAGCCCTCCTGAACTGTAGCCTTGAGACGAGGCCGCAGTATGTGGTGGTTAGGTCGTTCCTCGGAGTGTAAGGCTGGCAGGCGATGGCAGACGAACCGGATCCTTATCATGGCAGAAACGTTTATGATCATGAAGCCAGCGGTCGCGGCGCGATGCCCGGACGGTATGGGTGGGGTGAAGAATCGGTTGTTGAAGGTGAGGCGTTCGACGTGACTCCTGAGATAATGCAGCGCGCCAGCTATCTCTCACCGTATCGCATGGACCACATCGCTGAGCTGCATTCAGATCGGGCATCAAGGCGAGAGCTTGGGAAAAGCCTATTCCCGAAATCTTGGTCCGATGATAAAATATTTGAAGCGGTGCAAGCGGTTATTGTCGACCCTGATTCGCGATGGACGCGTGAGGTGGACAAGAGTAAGGGTGGCGGAGTACCTGGCACTCTCGTGAACCCCTGGCATGACCGTGAAGACATCCCATGGGAAATCCCAGCTCGCCTAAAAGTCGATGGATATTTTGACGGCGTGAAGCTGCGCGTCATCGTCGAACCGCTCGGCGAAGGGATCATCTCAGCCTATGCGCTACAGAATTAACCACTAAGCAGGACTTTTTTCTGGAAAATCAACCACCCGAATCACGTGAACCGACTGAACCAGTCGAGCGCACGCCGTACGAAACGTACTGGCGCCAGCTTGTCGACTGGATGCTTCGCTTCGAAGATAACGGTGGACTCGATCCATCTTGCTTCGACCTGATACACGAGTACATGCAAGTCGGCGAAATCACTGAAGCGATCCGCCTCTTCTCTGGTGCAGTGTTCGACACAGGCCGGAGCGACGAAGAGATCGACGGGTTCGCCGACGAGCTTGAGACTATCTGTCAGCGACTACAGACAGTTGCCCCGTTCGTCTTCTACGGCGAGGCTGTCGCCGCCTTCAGGCGGAACGTCAGGCGACCGTAGCGGCACTCGCCATAACCCCGCCATAGCTTTCGTACCTTGAGACCACCCCCCCACGCCGGGTGGTCTCACTTTGTATGGAGGTAACAGGATATGAGCGGCAGCGACCTTGAACGCTTCGCAGCGCACGCCGACTTGGCGCCCGCCATGAGGACGCACGGTGGTCTGGTGCGCTCCCGTGAGGGTAAGGCCCTGATGACGCAGGTCCGTGAGAAGTACAGCGAAGCCGTGATCGCGTCGATGGAGCTGGAGATCGCGCGGAGCGTGGCCGAGCGGGGCATGCAGGACACGTCCGATCTGATCGACCGGGCGATGGCGCTCGCCAACGGCAACGAGGGCAAGTTCCAGGAGCTACTGAGGATCGTGCTCCAGTACGGCAACAGCGTCGGCAAGGTACAGCGCCGGCTCACCGATCCGTTTGCGCTGTGAGGAGGAGACGATGAGGAAACTGCTGATGCGGCTCGTCCAGCGAGTTCGCCGGTCGCCCAAGCCGACGGTCTACACGGTCTGTTCGAACTGTGCCCTGGTCGTGCCGGGACTCGATGATGGCGCGGTCACGAGGCAGCTGAAGCAAGAAGCTGCGAGGGCACTGCGGGACGTTGACGGAACCCTTCGTCGATACGCGAGTGGGGACACCACCCGTGACGAGGCATTAGCACGGATCGGAGAGGGGTTCCTTCAGAACGTCGCTGACGTTGGACAGAAATTCGCTCCGGAAACGAAGCGGCACGGTCTGCGATGACGGGCGTCGTTGTACTCGTCGTTGTTGTTGGTCTTAGCCTTTATGCAGTTACATGCTGGGTGGAGCGGCATCCCGTCGTCAGGCAACGGCGCCAGATTCACGCGCTGATTGAGGCGGAGCGGCGAGCTCAGCAGCAGCTCGACGAGGCATTCGAGCGGGCGAGTTCTGAGATGCACGATGCCGCCGAAGACTGGGATAACTCGTGATGCTCGGGAAGCTTCGTGCTGGGCTGGTGACCGCGATCCTACTGGCGGTCACCGTTCAGATCCTTTGGTGGACCATTGAGCCCTTGGTGCCCTACCTCGTCGTCGGGCTGGTGCTCGTCAGCATCTTCGGCTTCGTCTACTACCGCAAGACCAGGTGGTAGGCGTGGCAGCCTTCGGTGATCGAGATCTTGAACGACACCACCCGCGACGCCGAACGTATCGCTTGACCCTGCCGACTGACTTGTCAGTCGATCAAGTGCAGGCATGGCTACGGTCGGCAAGCGGGACGCTGCGATCGTCTCTCAGGCAGATGCCAGCACTGGCCTTCGAGCTGTCGGCGACCGAGCGTGGAATCACGCACCATCTCGCTGTACCGGCTGTTCACGCCGATTACCTCACCTCACAGTTACGGACGCAGGTACCGGGTATCCGCGTTGTCCCATCCGACGTTGTGACCGGCCGCCGTTGGACGGTTGCCGTCGAACTCGGCATGACCAGGCCGGATCGAACACTACGCATCACTTCGGCGGAGCAGGTGTCGGCGAGCCTGTTGGCCAGCGTCCAAGGGCTGGTTCGAGGGGAAACGATCCTGGTCCAGTTCGTGGTGACGCCAACCCGACCGGTTCGGGTTCCGGCTCCAACGCCCGTCCGCGGACGCGAGGGTAGGTGGGGTTTGGCCAGTGTGCCTGGCAGTGGCGTCGACAAGGAGGTGACTGCAGACCGCCGGACTAAGCTCAGCGAGCCCAACTTCACGGGCGTGCTGCGCATCGCAGTCCAGTCAGACGGACAGGAGCGCGCTGGTCGCTTGCTTGAGCATGTTCGATCCTCACTTACCAGCGTGAGCAGCCCGGATACCCGTTTTCGCCGGAAGCTGACGTTCTTCAAGGCCAACTTGCTGAGGCGGATCGACCAAGGCAGTGGCAGCCTCATCTACGGGGCGCAGTTTTCCACGGCTGAACTTGCCGCGCTCGTTGGGTGGCCGCTTGGCTCACCGCATGTGGCCGGCCTGCCGCAAGGCCGTACGCGCCAGTTGCCCGCCTCAGCCAGCGTTCCCCGCGTCGGCAGGGTGATCGGCCGCAGCAACTTCCCAGGTAGCGAACGTCCCGTCGCGATCTCAGCGCTGGATTCGTGCAAGCACGTACACGTCGTTGGCCCCACCGGGACTGGGAAGACGACGTTGCTGGCGAACATGGTCAAGCAGGACATGGAACAGGGCTACGGCGTGATCGTCCTGGAGAGCAAGGGTGATCTCTTCACGGCCGCGCTCGACTGCGTGCCGCGGCGTCGGATCAAGGACGTCATCGTGCTCGACGTCAACGAGTCCGACTTCCCGGTGGGCTTCAACGTCCTGACCTCTGGCACCTCCAGCTCCGCGGTCGACGAGTTGAGCGCGCTCATCATCGGCATCTACGGCGACCATGGTGGCGTCTATGCGCCGATGCTCATGTACTACGGCCTGCATGCCCTCGCTGGGACGCCGGGCAGCACGTTCATCGACCTTCCGGCCATGTTGACGCCACAAGGTCCTGAGGAGTCGGCTTGGCGCGACCAGGTTGTACGCGCGGTCCAGAACCGGGACGTCCGCCAGTTCTGGGAGCGGTATCTCGCCGACAAGCGTGCCGAACAAGACCGCATGGCCATGCCGGTGCACAACCGCATCTGGCAGCTGGCCGTTCGTCCGGAGATCCGGAACATCATCGGCCAGAGCACCAGCAGTTTCACCTTCGAGGACGTGCTCCGCGACGGCAAGATCCTGCTGGTCAACCTCAACGGCGTCCGCGTCGGGGAGCAGACCGCGTCGCTGACGGGGACGCTCCTCATGAACGCTTTGTACTCCGCGGTACGCAGCGTAAAGAAGTCCAAGCCGTCCTTCCTCTACTTGGACGAGTTCCAGGACTTCGTCAACTTGCCCGTGAACGCTGCTGACATGCTCGCGAAGGCCAGGAGTTTCGGGCTCGGCCTTGTACTCGCACACCAGGATCTTGATCAACTGTCCAAAGTGCGGGGGCTCGAACAGGCGGTTCTCTCCAACGCCAGGAGCAAGGTGGTGTTCCAGACGAGCGCGCGGGACGCCAGAGCCTTGCAACGTGAGTTCGGCCGGCTAGTCGACGAGGATGACTTCCTCAATCTCGGCGCTTATGAAGCCATCGCACGGGTCGCCACCAGCGAAGGCGTGAGCGCGCCGATCACCTTGGTGGCCGAGCCGCCCTCGAAGGTGACCGGAGTCGCCAACGCCGTACGTGCAGCCAGCCGCACCACGTACGGGCGCCCGATTGCGCAGGTTGAAGACGAAATCCGGGCGCGCCGGCGGATTGTGGACGGTCGAGCAGGGAAGAAACCGAAGGTCGGGCCACAGAAATGGACGCCCGATGACTGACGACCAGGCGTTGCAGTCGGCCATAGAGATGATCAGTCGGCAGATCGACGGCTTTCGGGACGAGGCGCGCAGGATCGGCGACGCCATCGAGCTCCTTGTTCGAGCGACTGACCGTCTGGAGCAGCCAGGGAGAGCAGCCGTGAAGGGAACGCCGGAGCATGTTCGCCTCCACGCCACGTATCACTACCCGATCTGCGCGACCGACCTCGATCGTGCGGCGAAATCGTTCGTCGAGTTCGCACACGCTCTTCGAATCCTCCGGAGGTAGATCGTGCATCACACGACCGGTGACATTCTCGGCCAAGCCGCCTACCTGCGGCGCTCGTGCGAAATTCTGCTCGGTCAGCTGCGAACGATCGATGGGATGGTCGTGGGCACCGAGGAGCTGACGCCGATCCAGGAGGCCGCGGTCAGCAACGCCAACGAGGGCCTGGCCGAGCGGGCGAAGGAACACGTCGAACTGGCGACTCAGTACGTCGAATCTTGGCGTCGAGCATTGAACGCAGCGTTGAGTATGGAGCCGTCATGGCGGCGCTAGAGCAACAGGGCGACCTCTCGGACCGTGACGAAGCGGTCGTACAGTTGGTTGCCAAATTTCGGCAGATGACCAGGGCGCAAATCGGCGACAGCTTGTTTTCGGGTAACGCTTCGGCTACACCTTTGGACCGAACGCTGAAACGTTTGCTGGAACGGAAACACCTCAGCCGCTTACGACGACTGGTAGGGGGAGACCAAGGAGGGTCGGCGCAGTATGTCTATCAGCTGGGGCGGGAGGGATGGCGGCTGGCCGACCGAGCTGGCACATATTGGGCGCCGCACGCTGTCAACCTGCACACGCTCGCAATAGCGGACTGCTACGTCCAACTCCACCGCGGAGCACGACGAGGGGAATTAGAAGTGCTCGAGTTCGTGACCGAACCTGACAGTCATCAATCGGTCGGCAACCTGCTGCTGACGCCAGACGCCTACGTTGAGACCGGCGCGCGACCAAAGCAAACCAGATTTTCCTACTGGCTTGAGGTAGATAGGGGAACCGAGCACCCCAGCACGATCGAAGAGAAATGCGAGCGGTATTGGTCTGCGTACCAGCGCTGGGCACACGAATTCTACCCGCGCGTACTCTTCGTCGTTCCTGATCAAAGACGCAAGACATTGATCAGCAAGAGCGTTGAATATCTAGCGCCAGATACACATGAAATCTTCTCCGTGTGCCTCCAAGGCGAAGATATTTGTAGATCGATGTTGATCTAGTGTTCGTCGGTCGAATTCATAGGAAGGTAGTGGTTGTTCATGGCCATCATGTACCGGGCGATCTGGAGTGACAGCGCTCCAAATCTAGTCGACACGGTCCGGCGCCAATTTTTCGAGTGGGTTGGAGCTAAAAGCGCGGGCCGACTTTCGCCATCTGAATCTGAGTCAATCACTCCGGATGGAGCGATGAGCATCACTGTCGAGACAGAACGTAACGACAACGATAAAGCTCCAATTCGGGCGGCGTTAAGAGCATGGTTTGTCGAGGTGCGAGACGATGGATCTCGCTGGACTACGTCAGTTCGAAGCTGGGATGGTCCAGGGAACGCGGCCGACGCCGGGAGTCATGGGACTTGGGTGTGGGTCGACGTCGAAGCGGTAACGCGTGATTCCCTCGAGCAAGTGACTATTGCTGCTCCGAAGTTTATGGGCGCACTCCTGGTGAACGGATCCAGTCCTCGCCGACTTGATGTCCCCGTCTCGAATAGCCCGCTGTTCTACCGTGGCGAAGCAGGCGCCGAAGAGTTGGCTTCTCTGATCACCGATGCTGAGCGAGACCTCCCGATTGTGGTCTTTGCTCCCCTTCCAACATTCTTCAAATTTACCGATCTCCCGGAGGGGATGTCTGTCTTCGATAGGTTTAATGACGCAGTGCGGCGCGCGGCCACTATGGCGACGGGTATGGCTGCTGTGTGCCAACTAGACGAAGATGCTACGCAGGTATTTGGCAAAATCATGGGTGATTCGTATGCTGTTCGCGACGGTGCTTTCCGGATATACCTCCCGGACGTTGATCCAGCAGTGGATGAAGCGTGGAGACATCGGTATACAGTGCCCGCGCGTTTTATTCGCTACCGAGACACCGCCGGCAAAGCTATCAACCGTGCTATTTCGCTCCGAGCTGGAGCTAGGCGTGCCCCGGACAGCTACAATGCAGCAGTCAATTTGCTTGAGTCGGCACGATCGAGAGAACCTGGCGAACTCCAAGAGCTCCTAAAGATCGCCGACGAAGAATCTGCGGAGCATCGCATTGGACTTGCTGCACTCGACCAGAAGTATCTTAGTGTGGTCGAGGATAGTCAGCAGCTAGAAGAGGAGAATAATAGACTTCGTGGCGATCTGGACGAAGCGCGCAAGAAATTGGCCCTGGCTGGCCCCGGTTTGTGGAGCGAGCAAACGGAGGCGATGGCGTTAATTGAGCACGAGCGCCTGCCGGATAGCGCTGACTCACCAAGTGTTGCTGCGTTGTTAGCGCAGGAGCATTTCCGACGGTATCTTAGCTTTCCAATCGACGCATGTGTCGATATTGATGATATTGATAGCGCGGTTGAGGCGAGGTCCTGGGGTGAAACAGCGTGGTGGGCATTCCGCGCACTCAACGCCTATGGAGAAGCGTTGGCAAGCGGGGTTGATCCAGGTTCCTTTTGGTCATGGTGTAACAACTCCAAGCATCCGTACGCCTGGCGTGCGACTAGCAAGAAGTTGGCTATGGGTGAAAGTAGCGCAGTAATCAATAGTACTAAGCTTTGGCCGAAGAGGATATTCCCTGTGGGCACGGATCTGGATAAATCTGGACGTATGCACATGCAGGCGCACATAAAGATTGCCGAAGGTGGCGGACCGTTGGCGCCGCGAATCTATTTCTACCCGTCACGCGAGATGGCGAAGGTGTACGTCGGCTACTTCGGCCCACATCGAAACGTGCCGAATACGATCAAGTGAGATCGTTAGTGCTTCACAATCATTCTGCTAACGGTAACAACCGAAAGTGAGCGTGTTGTGCCAATACCGCGCTACGAGGTGCCAGCGCATCCACGGTTCCAGTTGGGATCACATACAGTCCATATGCTGAAGGTTGTCGATTTTCTACGGTATGTCATCGACCGAGATAAACTGACGATCGTTGAGCATCTCCAGCATATGGGTCGGGATCCGTTCTTCCTCGTGGCGGCGACTGGGCTCGGCAAGACGGTTGCGGTACCCATACACGTCCTGGTCCGTCTGATGGAATCGATCGGCGCTGATCCTGGTCCCCAGCCGCGTGTCTGGGTGGTCGAACCGCGTATCCCAATCGCTGTCGACCAAGCTCAGTTCATGAACTCGTTGTGGAAGAAGTATCTATCCGTCAAAAAAGAGCGCGCTCTTCCACCGCTGTTCGGGTCCATAAGCTCCCGCGGAAAGAGTAATCCTGATGCTCCTATAAAGTTTGTTACCACGGGAATCTTTGAGCTGATGGCAAAGGGGGAGGAGTTGACTCCGGCCCGTGATCGAGTCATTATTGACGAAGCTCATGTCACCGTCGAACAAAATGCCGGGGTGGAGCTTGGTATAGCGTTAGCGCGAAAGGCCGGCGTGCCTGTGGACTACATGTCCGCGACCGTAGACACAACATCGATTTCTGAGGATCTGTATGTCCGCGATATCGTCCGAGCGGATAAGCAGCGGTACGTTGTATGGAAGCATAACCTGCTGCAACCGCTTCGTGACGCCCTGCCTCAGTTGATCATGGAAACGCTTTTGAAGCCCGACACCTCGTCGGCGTACTTTCCGAGACGCAATGGCTACCAGCAGACTGATGATGTAATAGCTGCTGTGAGTGAATCCGATCGGTCACACGGAATGCTGGCTATCGTGAACTCCTTTGCTGGTGAGAACAGCGACGTCAAGCGCCTGGCAAGCATCATTCAGAAGGTCGCCCCCGACTTGCCGATTTTGCAGCTTGCGGGCGAAGTAGTACGCGACGAGCGACGAAGCGCAGAGTTCGAACGCAAGCTTCGACATATTGAGCAGGAGAAGAAGAATTACATCATATTGGCAACCAGCGTTGTCGAAATGGGCATTACTTTCCCAACGTTGGACTTTGTGGTGACTATGGACAGCGGTTATGATCAAGAGACCATTGGTGACCAAACCTTTCCGGTCGTAGCGCCACTTGGGGTCAATTCCTTGCTACAGCGAATCGGACGAGTTGGGCGCCGTCGTCCCGGGATCGCTTACATCAGTCGTGAGGTTGGCGCAGATTATGCTGATCTTGACGACGACGAACTCAACCGCAACGGCCTGCAGTACGAAGCTATTAGCTTCCCGCTTGCGGCGGCTCCACTTACTGACTTGGCGTACTATGCTTGCAGACATGAGTGGGATGATCTCGGGCAATGGGTTGCGGGTCTAGGACTACCGTCTCGACTACATGAGAACGCAGATCGCCTAGTGTACCTACAGGACCAGATCGAGATGTTTGAAGGTCTGGGTATAGCGGCCGATGCCAGGATCACGCCTTTCGGTGTTCATATGGAGCGCTGGATCGGTCAAACCGACCTCGCCTATGCAGTGCAGCTACAAAAACGGTTCTTTGAAGACGCCAGTCTTACTGAAGTGATGTTCTGGGTAGTCGGCACCGCGTTGAGTAATACATCGGTTCGCGCGCTGCGCGCGTCACACGACTTCTTTGTCGATTACACGGGCGAGCATGCGGCGATAGCACATGAACTGGAATTTTGGCGTGGTTTCGATCATGAGGATATCGCTGTATTTTCGGTGGTATGCGCTGCAGCAGCAGCGATCCCAATGGCGTTCTTCGGGGGTGGCGACGTCGTATTTGACGATTGGGATGATCTGGAGTTTCGACGCTGGTGCGGTCTGCTCAGCATGGACAGCAGAAAATTCCGCAAAGCTGCAGTATCAGTTGCGGACACGCTGAAGTTATTCGCCAAGGTCAATGGAAAAACTCCACGGTTTGCCGAGTTATTCGGCAGCGCAGCGATGCCGACACTGAAAACGCTCCCGTGGGGCGCTATGCTACGAGATTTTCCAGAGGAGCAGCTTCGTCGGCAACTCTCCAGTCTGATCGGTGCAGCGGTCGTCGTCCTTGAGAAAGATGATCGAGGGAATTTCACGTGGGAAGACAGTGTGCACGGGCGCAGCGGTTCGTTGGCGCAGGATGATACTCCAATTCTCCTTCAAGGGGGCATGTACCTGGCCCGGCTCATCCCTGGTCGGCAGGCAAAAGGTGAGATCGAGAGTTGGCGGCTTACACACTTGGCTACTTTGCCGCCACCCATCGAGGTTGAGAAGGCTGCGGAGGTTAAGGAGGAAGCCGGAAAGAAAAAATGGTGGTGGCGGGTGACTGAGTGGCTTGACGACTAGGAGCGGGCTGATCACTAGTTTCTGTGCCAAATTCTTGTTGCTGGATTCGGAGGTCGAAGTGCCCGAACGTCCTAGCCAGGTATACAACTGCCAGAACCGCGGCTGCCTTAACGGATATAATTCAGCATTTCAGGATGCTCCCGAGGAGTACTTTCGAAGCAAGGGAATCTCTTCTCCGAAGAACTGCAAGGACTGTCGCGAGTGGAAGAAGGCTCAGTCGGATGAAAGAGTGCGTTGCGCCAGTTGTCGATCCCCGTTTCCAGTGCCTAAAGGGCGCAAGCTAGCGCATCATAAAAACGTCGGTTCGTATGTGTCCCCGGAAACATGTGACGCTTGCGCGTCGGGAAATGTTGCGCAGCAGAGTTCGAAGAAGAAGTTGCCAAAAAGTGACGGTAAGAAATCTAAGAAAGATAAGCTTCAGGGGTCATTCGATAGCCTGCCGTTTCGTCACGTAGGTGCTCGCGACGTGGTGGTTGAACTTGAAGCGTACCAGTACTCAGTTAAGGAAAATTTCGGTAGTCGGCAGATCGTGACTCGGCAGGTTCATCTGGAACGTCATCTGGAAAGCTCGCCCCATGCCTTAACTGATCCCGCAGTGGCGAAATCGTATGGCATGATTGGTCCTAAGTCGCCTAGCTCTCTTGTCGATTCGCGCGCGGGAGTGCAGGAGCTCCTGGTAAACGTAGCCACGTTCGCGAGTCTCACGGATAGCAGATTTATCCGCGAGTACTGGCAGCGTGAACGTATAGTGCGCATCACTTTTACGGGTAATCATGATGGTCTTGAGGTATCGATACTCGAAAGAGTTGACCTGAGTAGCAAGTTCAGGCTGATCAGTTCTTATGATGGAATTTCGGTTAATAAAGTCGAGTGTAAGCTTCGTCGAGAATGGACACTAGATCACGCAAAGTGATAGAATTGAGGAGCTATGTCAAATGGATACAATGAGTGGGTTGCCAAAAATAGTCCTAATGCTCAAATGATGCATGCTGTCGAACGATGGCGTCAGGCCGAGATTTTCGCGGACGATGCAATGCTGCTGGCGCATGATGTGGAGGACTGGCTACTGGACGGTTCCTTGTCTAAACCTGATCTTGTCAAGTGTCTTGCTTTCTATGGCAAGTCTCGGCTATTTACCCAAGGTTGGATACATTTGCCGATTGCTATTCCAGAATCTGAGCGTGATAGATGGATTGAGAGTGGTCTTCAAACGACTATTTCTGCCCATCGTGAGTATCAGGCTTCTGCAATAGGAGGTTTTCTGGAAGTGGCGAGTCGAGTTCCCGCTCTTGTACACGAGCTTGATCGACAAATTCAGCGGAAAATTCTAACTTTGGCAAATTTGCTGGCGAAGTCACTCGACCACTATACGCCCGAGGATTGGCCTGCTCGTATAACTGAAGGGTTCGAAATTGATGATGGGCAATTTTTGGAGCAGGATGTCTTCGATGAACCAGTTGCTCTATTTGAGGAGCTTACCTGCTTCGCGTGGGCTCTCGAAAAGGCCCGCATGTTTTCTCTCAGTGAGCACAATGATGAGCTAGGTCTGCCCAATCAAGAGCTTCATGACGCCCTAATGAAGATTGACTTGAATGAGCTTAATGCTCGGCTTCAGGACGCAGAACCCAAGCTGCGTCGTATCCTTAAGCATTTGGCAAGTCACAACTACTTCGACTTGAACTACGACGTCGCTCCTGACCAGTTCTGGTGGCGACACTGGAAGGGCCGCCAGGCCGACAATCGGCGTTCGAAATAGTCGGCCGAAGTTCGTTGCGAGGCTGATTGTGGCTCGGTGATTGACTACGCTAAGTTCTTCGATCCTCCTGCGCTGACTACTTGATGCGATGTGGCCTGCATGGATGCGACGTTCGCCGTGCCAGGTCCGAGCGCCCGAGAGGCCCGCATCTTAGGGTGCGCCTCAGGATGATGGACGACTTCCGCGAGTTGGGGCGACATCATGCACGAGATCGACCTGACTGTCGGTAGCTGGTGACGTTGGATCCTTTGGCTATGTCGGCGCGTTCGTTGGCCAAAGCTGCTCGAGTGTCGCCCAGAGGGTGGTTCCGAGCGCTGTTGTGACTTGTCGCAGCTCGACCACGTCCAGCCGCCGCTCGCCGGCCTCGTACTTGCTCACGAACGACTGTGGTTCGTCCAGCCGCTCCGCTACCTGGACCTGGGTCAGGACAGCTTCCAGCCGCAGCTCGCGCAGGATTGCGCACAGTCGTCGGTATTCCGCAGAGTGAATGGATTTGTCCACCCCGTAAGCGGACAGTAACCCTTGCGAATATCCCAAAATAGGATATTGTGGCGATCGGGCGCGGATATGCGCCCGTGACCAGCGATTTCCAGGGGAGGTGGGGGCATGCGTATCGGACGCGACGGTGGTGGCAACACCTGAGAGATAGATCGGCAGTGAGCGAGAGCCCCTGGACGCCGTACACGTCCAGGGGCTCTCGTTTTGCTATTCAACACGAAAACAAAACTTGATACAATAGAGTGTAGATGAACCGCCTGCTCGACCAGCTCTACAAAACCAAGCTCCGCCTTGCCGGGCTGGTCACTGCTGTCATCGGAGTAGCTTTCCTCTTCCTCTCCCATGCAGTTGCCAGTACGCCAGCCCTGGGCTGGCTGCTCGGCTGGCCGACCAACGAGCTCGGCACCGCGCTGCTCAGTGCCGGGGTCATCGCGGTCATCTTCGAGTACTACGCCCGCAAGGAAACTGACGCCCGGACTGATGCACATCTTCGCCAGGCGATCCGGCACGAAGCCCCCGCCATCCGCGACGCTGTCCTTGACAGCTTCGCCTTCAACGCTGACGCGTTGAAGGACATTGCCTCAGATGAGACCCTCGATCGAATCGCTACCAACGCCATCGGCTTGCGGCTTGGTGACCAAGCTCTTGCTGCGGAGGCCTACGCCGATCTGCGCGAGCAGGTCATCCGTTCACCGGAACGATGGCGTGATCTACGCATCTCGGTCAGCCTTGCTCCTCAGACTGAACCAGCCGATCCTGCGGTGCCCATGTTCATCGCAACGATCAGGCGCGAGTATCGAGTGCGACCGACGACCACCACGTTGCGGTTCGTCAGCACTGGCGACCCCGCCGAGTATCGGAGCCTGCTCCGCGACAGCACCGTGGCCGGGCAGTGGTACTTCCAGCCCAAAGGGCAGGTCGATGCCGGCGACAAGGACGCTTTCCAGCTCGTCCAGTTCAGTGTCGACGGTGCCGAGAAGACTATCCGCCGTACGGAACGTCGCGGCAGTCAGACATATACCGTCGCGTTCGACAAGGCCGTGAGTGCTTCCGAAGAGGTCGTCGTGGCGTACACCTACCGTGCGCTCGTCCAGCAGCGCGGCCATCTGCTCTATGTGGATATTCCACGTCCAACCAAGGGCGTCGAGGTTAGCTTCGACTACGCAGCGACAGGAATACGAAATATTAGCTACCTCGACTTCGTCGCTAGCCCCTCTCAGGCTCGGGTTAGCAGTAGTCCAAAAAATGTTCCGACGAAGACGGTAACGATCAGTTTTGACGGCCAGGTCTTCCCGCGGGCAGGAGTGGCGTTCGTGTGGGTGCTCGAAGATGAGCTGAAGGCAACGAAGTAAGAACGTCACAGTTCCGCTATTGCTTGTAATTTCTGTCCATTTTGCTACGCTGAATAGTAGCGATTGATTAATTCTACTCTCGTCATCTTGTGTCGGTACTGGCTGGCGCGCTGCGCTTGTCGTAAACGGATGCGAGATTCGCACTTCACTCAACATCTCTGGAAGAAGGTGACAGGTATGCGCAATGGTGGTGGTGGCGGAACCTGATCAACCCAGTGAGCCACGCTCACCTCAACCAGCTCCTGGGCGTCTTCGGACGTCCAGGGGTCTTCTATATATGGAGTTCGGGTACCAAAGTTGGCGCGCCGGAGGTTCGCTGCAGAGCCGCACTGCGGCGCAGGTATCACTCGATCGGCCGTTGAGGCCCGCTACCTCTTTAGTTGATCTTAATGTCAGCCGACTGCTCACCTATGGCATCCGAAGACCTGCGACCAATTGACCTGTACGAACTCGTTCGGAAGCACTGGGGCACGTTTAGTCCGAGAGTGACTGCTAATGCGAACCTCGCGACGTACGCCCTGACAGAAATGACCAACTTCCTATGGGGCACGTTACCCGACAAGAGTCGACAGATTGACATTGAGTCGCTCATGCAGCTCGCGCAGAGCTGCCAGTACCTCGGGCTCACGGTCGGCTGTCTGGGCCCCGACCAACCGTCGGCCGACGGCAAGGAAGCGCCGAAATGGACCTACCGGCCACAGGTCAACGTCCTGTTGGCGGAGTCGTCTGATTATCTGATGAGGGCAGGACGCCTCCTGGAGCAGGTCAGGGACCTCATCCACAACGTCGAGCTCGAGACATCGTTCCCCGCCCTCGCCCAGGTGGAACCACCGGCCGCGCCGGCGTTGTCCCTGGCGAGCGCTGCCCCGACCATGCCGGTGAGTGCCGACTCGCGCCTTGACGACTGCCGCGCCGTCTTCACCGCGCTCGGCGTCACCCAGTTGCCCTCGGGCGCTCTCAGGCAGGCCCTCCGGGGGATGTTCACCGAGCGCTGGCACTCGATGAGCAAGACGGCGATCGTACGGACCTTGTCCGATGTGGGAATCCGACCCGTCGCGTACGCCAACAACAAGAACCGCTACCTGCGGGAGCAGTTCTTCGGTGACGATGTCGAGACGTCTGACCTGCCTACAGCCTCGTTCTTGCCATGCATTGCTGGCGTCTTCGCTGGGCGGACCGAGGAGGCCTTGCCGCTCGACTGGGTACATGACCACTGGATCCAGCAGTGCGCCGATGCCCGGCACGGTCACCATCACGGAGTTCGCCGAGCTCCTCCGTATCCATGAGACGCGCCCTGAGTGGACCAAGAGCGGACACTTCCTGCGAGCGGCTCCCTTCAAGCGGTACCTGCCCGAAACCGGGCCGGAGCCCATCGCAAGCTGACAGTCGGGCATGGCGTGCCACCTCGTGACGCTCCAGCGCCCGACATGGGAGGATCTACTTCTGCGGGGATGGGGATCTGTTCGCTGCCCACTGGTGGCTCCGAGCCGTCGCTCCCGCATAGTTGCCCGCCTCATGTCACCGGGTTGGTTGAAGATTTGAAATCCGACACCATCTGTCTGCAGCTCGTTGGCATCGGCGTGCCGTAGACTGTCGTTGCCCCGGCGCGCCACCTCCCCCTCGTGTGCGCCGGGGTTTGTCTTGACTAATTGGCCTGGTCAGCGGGGTGTCGGGCTCAACCAGGCTCCGCCGATCAGGTTAGGGTCTGGCTCAAGTCCTGGCCGGGAATACGGCCCGTCCTGTTCGTTGAAAGGTAGACCCGCTATGGCTCAGCAAGTACACGTCGAGATGGTCGACGACATCGACGGCGGTGAGGCGGCTCAGACCGTCCCCTTCATGCTGGATGGGGTCTCCTACGAGATCGACCTGTCCGACGACAACGCGTCCAGGCTACGTAGCGAGCTGAGCAAGTACATCGGTGCGAGTCGCCGAACGGGCGGCCGCAAGATCCGGGTTGCGCTTGGCCAGTCGACGACGGGTGAACACAGCTCGTTCAGTGCGCCGACGTCGGCCAACCGCGCGCACAACCAGGAGGTGCGTGCCTGGGCAGCAGCCAACGGATACGAGATCTCGTCCCGGGGCCGCATTGGTATGGAGGTCACCGCTGCGTATGAGGCTGCCATGGCAGCTCCTGCCGCCGCCGAGCCGGAGGAAGAAGCACCCGCCAAACCGGCCCGCAGGCGTGCCCCGCGTAAGAAGAAGACGGAGGAGTGACCCTCAGCGCGCGCAGGGGCACAGGCAAGCCGCTATTGGCAATCGAGCTTGGCCTCGTAACTCGTTAGTTCTGCTTGCCCGCGGAGTCGAGGCCGCGGGCAAGCAGTCCGAGCTGATACCAGCTAGCGGCCTGCGCTGTCCCGTATGCTGCGAGGCAAGCCATCCCACCACGTCGCTGCGCTGCGAACGCGTGTCGGGAGCCCAGGTTGGGCGATTATTTCAGCTAACAGATTCCGCCTGCCGTTGATTCCCATGCAGTACACCAAGCGATCCATTACCGAGATCGACGGCAAGTCGTGGTTGTCACGGGAGTGTTCGGCGTACCTTGAGAAGGCGTAGCGATAGAACTCGTCGCTGCTAGCACCGCCGACGTGCCCCAAAGCGTACGCGGCCGAGTCGCGGACATCGTCGGCGAGTTGGCCAGACAACACCATCCGCTCGATCAGACGCCGTTCCTCGGATCCGCCAATTATGCGCAGGGCCTCAAGGAGTGTCTGCATCACCTCAGGCCGGCCACGTCGCCGGATCGTGTCGACGAGCTCACGAGCGAGTGCCCGAGCCAAGGGGGCGCGGTACGGCGTCGCATACAGCAGGAACATCGTGCAAAGCCGTACGTCAAACACTGGATCATGCAGCATCTCGTCGATGAACTTGGGAAGCAACAAGTCGGGTCGCGCTTCGCCCAGGGGGTCGACGTCCTCGAGCGTTCGAGCGCAGAGTCGTTCAGCGATCGGAACCATTGGCGGCTGCAACGTTGCCATGGCCATGGCCCACAAACGGCGCGGTACCTTGCGTCGCACATCTTGAGGTAGGAGCTGCAGCATACGCGCTGCAAGAGGGGACCTCTCTGAGCTGCCGGACTCCACAAGGCTGCACAGGATCGGCAGCAACGCGTCCGTCTGAGGCCGGGTGAAGTGACCAAATCTGAGCTTCTTCACGCTCGTGAGCAGGGCGCCGTAGAACGTTCGGTCAGTCAGCGGATCAGTGAGATGCTTGGCGACCGAAGAGCTTGCGTCAGGGTGCGCGCTGGCACTGAATACGCCAAGCGTGCCGATCAAGCTCTGGACTGTGGGATCAGCGGCTGCGGCGGCGGCCGTGGCGATGGCCGCTTGCTGGCCGACCGGATGGACAATGAGCCGATGGAATGCCTCGGCCCGGCGCATCCAATGAACGCCATCCGCGATACACATCTCGGTGAGAAGCCGCTCGGAGAGTCGTTGCCAGGTCGTAGCAGGGCTCAGCACGATGTTGGGACGGCGAGCGAGAAGATCGGTTAACCGATCCCATTCGTCGCTGCTGACGACGCCGTCGCCACAAGCCTGCTCGACCAACTCGTCGAGTGGGGAACCGGGGCTCGGCCGTCGTCGCCTGGCCCAATTTGGGACCGTCTGTGTCGGCGGCAGGAGATACCGAGCGACGGTATCGTTGACAGCCATCAGGAGGCCTGGCGCAAGACCAAGTAGCCGTTCGTAGCGGTGTACCGCGGCGCTCGGTACGACGGTGAGGTTGTTCTCCCAACGGGACAGGGTACTGATGGACACCGAAGGAGTCTCGTCGTCAGCGCCGAAGGCTGCGCCGAACGTGGCCAGCCGACCGTACTGAGGTTCTGGGCCAAGAATCCGATTTGTCCGAAGCAGCCAACCGACCCGTTGGCCAGCGCTCACGCTCTGCATCACTGGCTCCTCCTAGGACTTAGGGATACACCGCGGAACCCTCATGAGCGAGCAGCGTTGCAGAACTGCATCCGATGGACTCACCGTTTCCTCCGGTTGCCCTACGCTGCTTCCGCCATACGTGTCTGTCGCTGGCGTGAAGCAATGATCAGGTCCTCGTTGTCAAGGCCTATTACGTTTTATTATTCGGCCGCAAGCATCACCAAGCCTCATCCTTTCTCTCCGTACCGTCAAGTGTGCTAGTCCGGCGAGATGCAAGGAGAAAATGATGAAGGAAGCGGAGATCTACGTTGCCAAGGCACGGCGTCGTCCATGGCGGGGACGTGTCGTCGGCATCGTTGCGGCGTCAATGCTGCTCATGATGGGCGTCGCGACTGGGGCTAACGCTAGCTCGTATCCGGTACACGTCGGCAGCACAAGTGTCTCTCTGCGCGACTGTTACCACCCGGCGAAGCAGCCGTATCCCAAGCAGACCTGTACTTTTCAAGCCACCTTACCGGCCGGTCTGAACATGACCCTAATTTGTCAGCACGACGGCCAGGACATCTCCGGCGACCCTGTCTGGGACTATGTCAGTACGCCTTACGGATATGGATACGTTTCCGACTACTACGTGTCTACCGGCTATTCGAGCTGGGTCCCCGGTGTGAACTACTGCCAGTACTAGAGTAGAAGGGTCGCCATCTTGCGAATTTTTGAGTTGGCCCACTTCGTGATTCGTGGATAATGCAATCTGGGATAAATAGGCGGCTACCGAAGGAGAACGATATGTCGGACGTGGGATCTTCCGCTGTAAAGGCGACGGTGCTTCACTCGCGACGAAGGCGGCAACTATCGCGGCTGGTTGCCGTGTTCGCGGCTGCTGTTGCGGTCGGCGGAGCTGGGATTGTGGCCGCTGAACCGGCCCAGGCTGCAAGCCTGAACTGCCAGACCTGGGGGCAGGGAACAAACGTCGGTCACGCGACGTGCACCGGGTGGGGCACCTGGCAGGTGACCGTCCAGTGCTACTACTGGGGTGCCAACAGCAGCGGCTACCAGTGGCAGTCCGGCGGAACCCAGACCCGTACCGCAACGTGCCCCAGTTGGAGCTACGTTACGAAGGTCGAGGTGCAGTCGTACTGACAGCAGATTGCCTGCAGCGCTTTCCTGGCGAACGGGCCTTCGGTCATGCCGAAGGCCCGTTCGCCAGCTGCGCCATGATGGTTGTCGGAGGTCCACGTGTCCGCTGTAGTCAGTCGGGTCCTCCCAACTGTCATCGGACGTTGCTCCACTCGGGTGACGACAGTCTGCCTCCCGGTGCCCGTTAACGAGGTGCACGGCAAGTCGCTTCGAACTGCCTGTTCCCTGGACGGACAGGTGCGGCATCATCAACCTAGTGAACGATGACCAGGGCGGCGCGGAATCAGCGGTTGAGCAGCAAGGCTACGGCGATCAGCTGCGAGCGCGCGCGGCGTGGGCCAAGGCGCTGGCCGAAACTCAGCGCGAGGTCGCAGACGAGTTCGCCGCATTAGGCGAACATGGGTTCGATACCGCCCAGATGAGCGAACAGGCGGCGCGGGCGGCGCAGGGGCTCGATCAAATCGGCTCGCTGCACGCGGAGGCTGCCCTGGCCCACGACGACATGATGGCCGCAGGTGGCCCGGAGGATTCCCGCGCCTACGTCGAGTACGAGGCAACGCTGCGTCGGCACCGCACACTCTGGCCGGGCGAAGACTCTTTCGGCTCGTGACCAGCAGGATTGAGACGAGCTGTCACCAAGTCTGCAGATACAGATAGTGATCCTTCGCTGTCTACCAGACAACCGGTGTCCATGCGGCTACTATCGGTTCGTTCGACAGCTATAGGCGGTGAGGGCCGCCAGGGGAGGACGTAGTGGGAAACGAGCAGCAGCCAGCAACATCGGGATCAAGTCAGCCTCCGCCGCAGCAGGCACCTCCAGAGCCCAAACGGGCCGGATTCCTCACGCCGGAAGAAGCGGCGAAGCGGAAGGCTCAAGACGACCAGTACGACCAGTACATGAACTCGGCTGGCGCCAAGGTCTACCGGGATCGTGAGGCTGCCGACGCGGCTGCCAACACCGCAGCTTCGGGTGGCGGTTTTGTCATGGATGCCGACGCGATGCGGGCGATCCTTCCCCGGTGGCAATCCATCGCTGACAAACTCGGGGATGCTGTCACGTTGGGGAGACGGCTCGTACATCTGAACAAACCCGCCGAGGACGAAGGCAGCACGGTACAGAAACAGGCAGCCGATGCACACGCTGAAGCCTACGTAAAGAACGTCACGGACCAGCAGAACTATGCGCAGGCATACGCCAACAAGCTCAAAGACGCCATCGGCGTTTACGAAAAGCAAGAGCAGGCCAACAAAGATGCGCTTCGTAAGCACGGGGGCCGTCAGTGAATCGGGCCTTTGTGGTCGGAATTGCGGCAACCGCATTGCTGACTTTGGCAGCGTGTTCGACGCCTGTCGACAACCAGACGCCATCGGCATCGTCAGGCCCGTCGACCTCGGCACCTGCGAGTGGCAAGTTGGCTGCGCCGCAGGTGGCGAACCCGCTGGACGCCTCCAAGTTCGAACAGGACCCCTGTGCCGTGCTCAGCCAGGCTCAGGCAAGTCAGGTCGCTAACCTGATCACGAGCCGCAAGGCGACTGGCGACGTTGCACCGATCTGTACATGGTCAGACACTGACCACAATACAGTTGCCTTCGGTTTTATCCCGGGCAATGGCGGTTTGAGCACTTCATACAAATCTCAGGACAGTAAGTCGGGCTACTTCGCTGTGGCTCCCGACGTTGTAGGGTACCCGGCGGTCTACGGGGCGCCATACGACGATCGAGGCGACGGTGGTTGTCAGGTTGCTGTCGGTGTTAGCAACGACGAAGTGATCACTGTCGGCGTAACGTTTCGCAAGCCGTCACCATATTACAGCGATCCTTGTTCGCTGGCGGTCAAAGCTGCCGAGGCAGCGGTCACGACGATTAAGAGTGGTGCGTGATGGCCTACACCGCACAAGAGATCGTGGCCCTGGTGAATCAGGGCAAAGGTCCCACCGATATGTACGCGGGTGGCGACCATTCCAGCGAGCTGTCGAAGCTGCACGACAAGATCGCTGAGGAAATGCTTCAGTTGCAAGGGGCGATGCAGGACCATTGGCAGGGCGACGGTGCCGGTCAGGCATACGCTGGCGCTGGGCCCCTCGTGCAGGCTTCACAGGTGAGCGGTCAGCACCTCACCCAGGCCGAGCAGCTGTACCAGGGCCAGGGAAGTTCGTTCAAGGACCTGCAAGGCAAGGTCGCAGAGGCCAACCACCCGGAACCGCTTGGTGACAAGCCGAAGGACGACTGGGTGAGCGGCACCTGGGTGTCGTTTATGTCGAACCGCTCGAACGAGATCGACGCCTGGAATCAGAAGGCTCAGCAGGTCGTCGACGGATACAGCACCTACCACGGCCAGTCGACCGATAACTCTGGACGGTGGGCAGCCCCATCGCAGTACGGCGAGCTGGGCCTGCCTCCCGGTGGAGCTGACATCACCCCTACCTCGCCGGACACCGGACCGGGGTCTCAGTCGCACGTAACCGGTTCTGGCTCCGGTCGGCACAGCGCCTCCAACTCGTTCGGTGGTCCCGCGGGCCACCCCGGCGGTGTTTCCGGCCCCAACGATCCTGGTCACAGCGGTGGGTCGGTTGATGGTGGCGTGCCGCAGCAGGGTGGTCACTCAAGTACGCTGCCTCCTGGTTCGCAGAGCCATGGCGGGCCGTCACAGGCCGATGGCACCAAGACGGCCGGCTATTTCCCGCCCACGACGACGGGTGTCGGCATTGGTGGCAGTGACTACGGCACGACAGGTGGCTACGGCGCTACCGGGTTCGGTCCTGGAGGGTCAGGACCAGGCGGCTTCGGGCCGGGTAGCGGCTCGGCCAGCGGGTTCCTGCCCGGCGGTGGTTTCGGTCCCGGTGGTTCAGGGACAGCTTCTGGGGTTGGTTCTGGCGCAGGTGGCCTTGCTGGCGGGAAGGGCTCCGGCGCGGGGGCGCTGGGCGGCGAACCAGGGGCAGGTGGCCGTCTCGGAAGTGGCGCAGCTGGCGGTTCGGGTCGGCCTGGCGGGTCGGGCATGGGTGCTGGTGGCGGTATGGGACGCGGCGGTAAAGGCGAGGGGGCCGAGGACTCCGAGCACAAGACCGCGGACTACCTGCTCGAGCACGATCCAGACGACGCCTTAGTGGGTGAGTTGCCGAGGGCGACACCGCCCGTCATCGGTCTGTAGGGGCAGGCAATGCTGGTGATTGACCGTCAGATTGTGCTGCCCTTGGACTGCCTCCTGGTCGGTGCGGAGGCCGCTGGGGTGACGTTGCCAGCCACGTTGGTTCCAGAACCGGTGTGGCGAAACCCCTCCGAGGTGCAGGCACACCAAAACAGCGTTGCTGAGCAGCTCGTCGAGCGCGGCTTGTGGCGCGCTGGCGGCCCGAGCGAGGAGTTTCTCCGCACGATCACTGTGCTCGGCCGCGCTGGGCAGGCATTTTCAGCGACGGTGGAAGCCTCCGACGGGCCGTATCACGTCCATGTCGCGGCCAGCGGTCGGGACGCGGTGCTGGCGTGCCATGTGCCGTCGTCGGGCAACGTGGTCCTCGGCCCCGCGCGTCCGGAGGCGCTCGCCGAAGACCTGGTGGTCGAGTTGCCGACTGTGTCGCCGGGGGTGGGGCCGGCGTTGTCGGTGCCTGAGTCGGATCTGCGGGATGCCATGAACGGCGGGCAAGCTCGTCGTGACGTGCGGCGGGTGCTGGAAGTCGCTGGGCTCCCTCGTTTCGGCGGTGGCCAAATCTACGCCAGCTACCGGGATGGCCTCGGCAGTTATCGTGCCACCGGGGACAGCTGCTGCACGTTCTATGACACCGATCAGGGCCGGTACCTCTTCTCGTTCACCGAGGAACCCGGCTACGAGCGGTACGTCAACGTGGCACCCGGGCGTACCGAGACGCTGATCAGCAAAACCTACGACCTTCTGGAGCAGCTACGCCACGCGCGTTAGACGTGCGTTTGCTGGATGGTCGACGCCAACGAGGGGAAACGTGGATGTCGGGTGGCTATCGGGTTGATCTGGGGCGGATGGGGTCACTCATCACGACACTGGAGCAGGCCAAGGAACGGATGACCAACGCGAACAACGCGCTGAAGAACTCCTCACCCAGCGATATGGGAAGCCGGGACATTGATTCGGCGGGTGGGGAGTTTCAGGACCGGTGGGAGTTCGGCATCGGCAAGATCGCCGAGTTCTCCGGGACGGTGGCTGAAGGGCTGTCGAAAGCGAAGCAGGTCTACGCGGAGATGGAACAGAGCGTGATCGACGCGCTCGGTCAGGGGCAGAGCGAACAACCGGCACCTCCGCCTGCCGCCGCACCACAAGCAAGGCAGTCGGAAATTGGTGACAGGTTGGGTGGGCAGAAAGCATGAACTGGGATCGCGTCGCGGATGCCGTTGCGCCGGTACAGACCGGCAACTACCCCGCCCTCGGGTTCGACCCCGCGCCCGGCACGGTGGCAAAGGTGGCGGACGTTGCTGCCACCCTGGGGAAGGTCGCGACCGAGATCGGCCAAGCGTACGAGGATCTGACCAAACTCGGGAAGTCCGATAGCTTTTGGGAAGGCGACGGTGCGCAGGCCTTCGAGGGCACGGTTGGGCAGGTCCCCGACTATCTGAATAAGGCACACCAGTCGCTCTCGAGTGCGTCGGGAACGTTGACCAACTGGGCTGACGACCTGCGCACCATGCAGAACCACGCCGCGGACCTGGAGCGCCAGGCCGAGGCCGCCCAGTCGCAGGTGACCTCAGCGCAGGCCAACCCCAACTTCCGTCTCGCCGGGCAGACCTTCACCGATCCCGCGCAGTTCCAACGGGCGCAGGACGCGCTCGGGCAGGCCCAGCAACAGCTGACCCAGGCGCAAGGTGGGCTGGACGCACTCAAGGAAGACGCGCAGCGTCTCCTCGCTCAGCATCTGGATGTGGCTGGGCAGGTTGCCGCGGCACTGCGCAAAGCGAAGGACGAAGCCCCGGAAGAGCCGGGATGGCTCGACAAGCTCGGTGACACCATCAGCAAGATGGTCGATGGCATCAAGGACCTGGCGGGCAAGGCCTGGGACTGGGTCAAAGAGCACGCCGACCTCATCGCCAAGATCGGCGACGTGCT
This sequence comes from Amycolatopsis sp. H20-H5, assembly GCF_035828755.1. Lineage (NCBI taxonomy): Bacteria > Bacillati > Actinomycetota > Actinomycetes > Pseudonocardiales > Pseudonocardiaceae > Amycolatopsis > Amycolatopsis sp. H20-H5. The sequence goes on from NZ_JAYMZS010000042.1 coordinate 52,727, forward strand.
CTCGACGATCAGCAGTGTGTTGGGTGTAGTCGCGTTGGCCACCTCCTGGATTCCAGGGGTTGATGCGGTCACCGCCGCGGCCGCGATCGGGGTCAGTGCCGCCGCCGTGGGAACCAAGCTGCTCGCCAAAGCTGCCGGGGCCGATGTGTCGTGGGGCAGCATCGGCATGGACGCCGTTGGCATCATCCCCGGAGGGAAGGCCTTGGCAGGCGCCAAGAACGCGGTCACCCAGGCCGCAAAGGCCGGTGGGATGGCGAAACTGGCGGCGAAGTCCTCTGCGCTCGGAGGAGTCGCCTCGAAGATCCCGGGCATCGGCATTGAGGCCGTGTCCTACAGCTCCAAAGCTGTCGATGGTGCCGGGAACGTGATGAAGGTGACTGGGCACATTGCGGAACCCATCACGATGCAGGCACTCAAAGAAGCCCCCAAGGACGCGATCGAGCAGGCTGCCCGCTACACCCACATGAAGTCGGTCGGCCTGGTGAACAAGCTGCCCGCGGTGAGCATCGATCCGTACTCCACAGCAGGCATCGTCACCGGCGCGGCCGTGGAGAGCGCCAAGAAGATCGCCATCGGCGAGGCGAAGGACGTCGCAGTGGACCACGTCGAAAGCTACGTCGAGAAGAAGACCGGTTGGAAACCGTGAGCGCCCACGAGCAAACGAGCAGTGCTCAAGGCGCGGAAGCGGTCCGCGCCGGGCTCGAGCGCCAGTACCAGCAGGCGTGGGGTGTGCCTGCGGCGGCGATCTTCTTCCGGACCCGGCGTTTCCGGCTGGACTATCCCGGGCGGTCGAATCTGGGGGCGATGAGCCTTGCGGGCCGGATCGTCTGGGTGTTGTGCCTGCCGTTTTTCGCGATCTACGTGCTGGTGGGTTCCATCCTGTCCGAGGTAGGGATCAACATCCCCGCGTTGGAGGATAAGGAGACCGTCAAGCCGGGCACGGTGCGGGTTCTGGGGATGGCCAAGGCCGAGCCGGTGACCAGCCTGATCGACGCATTGAGGCGCGGGCGCCGCGGTGGGTGGTTGGTACTTGCGCACAGTCGTGCGGTGTTCTTGAAGGGCTCCCTACCCAAGTCAGTGGACCGGCCGACATGGGTCTGTACCGACGGCAGTACGCGGCTGTCATTGAACAGCGACGGTCACAACGAAGTTCACCTTGCATGGCCTGAGATGGCACGGGCCAGCCTGTATCTGGATCCAGCCGAATGCGCGATCGCCTTGCGCCAGAGCCGAAAGTTTGCGTGACATGACCAGTCCGTCCGTCTCGACTCCGCAGCGGCACCAGTTCACGCTGGTACTGCCGGGAGGCTTCATCGACCTGCCGCGCGGCGAAGCGGGCATGGAGGACCTTCAGCTGCTGGCGCGCGAGCTCGCCGACCAGTTCGGACTCGACCCCGACGTTCCGATGGACCAGGGAATGGCTGAAACGGTCGTCATGCTCACCTCGGCCGGCGCCGCGGCTCAGGCCGGTGGTTCCAGCTACACCGCTGCCGGGATCTTTCGGTCTCCCGAGGACATGAACCGACCGATCATGGCGTTGGTGAACTGCTTCTGCCTGGAGTCCGGCCACATGTCGACCAACGTCGCGATCGCCGGCTTGGGGGAGGTGCATCGCAGCACCGCGAAGGGGAACGTCGAGGTTGTGGAGCTCCCGGTCGGCCCGGCGGTGGTTGCGCAATCCGTTACGCAGAGCAGCATCTCGATCGGCGAGGACACCGTCGAGATCACGGAGCACGCCATCACCGCGTGGATTCCCGGGACGAAGGTTGTGCTTGGCCTGGCGGTGACCAGCAACAACACCGAGGACTGGGCGCACGTCGTCGACTTGGCGCGCGGTATTTTCGACACGTTCGAGTGGGCGGATGCCTTGACCGGTAAGCCTAGTAACGGTGACTAAATTCGGGTCGAAGGTGTAGGTGAAACTTGCCAGCCGAATCTAGGGAACAGGGCGCGCTGCGCCAGTGATCGGCAGGGATGGGGCCCCGGTGCACACGAGGGGGAGGTGGTGCACCGGGACGTAATCCAGTCCAGTGCGACCGGACGACTCCCGCTCGAGGACGGCATCGCCGCATCCCATTTACGTGTCACGGCGCTTGGTTTCGGCCGACCGTTATGGTGAGCTGCGGGGATATTTAGCGAAACCACTTCGCCGTCGGGTCCCTCTTTCGTGGGAAGTGGGACCCGACGGCGGCAGCGTGCGCTGCTAAAGGAGATATGGTGCGCGGTGACACGGAAAATCTGGATTTGGTAGGTCGAGGTTACCGTGTCGTGGCCGCTGCCAGCGGTGCGATCCGCTGGCAGCGGCTCTCCCGACGCTACTTCAGTTTGCGTATTCCGCCACGCGTGGGCCAGCCGAGTACTCAGCGTTGCTATTCTTCTTCAGGGCGTGATCCTTATGTACGTAGCTGTCGAGACTGGTGCGCAGGCTCTTTTCGTTTTCGATACCCAGCTCTTGGGCGATGTCACGTACTTTGAACAGTCGCTCCGGGCTTTGGGCGGCAAGCTTACATACGCGAGCACGGCGGTCTCGGGGCACGTCTCCGGGCTCGGCCTCTTCAGCGCTGCGAGCCTGTCGGTTGGGGTGATCGGGAATCCCGTCCGACTTCCAGATATTGAGTTCCTCTTGTTTGTCGAGGAGGGCTTCGGCGAACTTTCGTAGCTTGGTGAACTTGTAGGCGTGTCGACGGTGTTCGTCCTCTTGGCTGCGGAATAGCTGCGCGTACTTACCTGGGTCTGTGGAGATTGCTTCCCAGGAGACGTTGGGTAGGTCAAAGGTCATGCCGGGGAACGTAGCGGATCGACTGAGGTTACCTGCAACCGGTGAGGTCATCATCACTCGAAAGGTTACATCGCGAGCGTATAAGTTCCTGACCCGAACTTGTTGCGAGGTAAGTGGCTTGGCATCGTGACCCAGCAGCCTGGGTACCTGGATCTTATAACTGTGCGGAAAAGAACTTGTCAGCAACTGGCAAGGGTTACATGTGGCCTGAATCAGTCAGCGTTCGGTGAACTGAATTAGGTCAATGTCGTTCGTAGTCAGGCTCTTAAAGTCGATGAACATGGCGACCTGCTCACGGTTGCCGGGCGGTGAAGTGCTGGTCACGAGGTGGGTCCGTTCGTTGTTGTGGGGTCGGTTCGGCGACGGGACAGGCTCCCGCTCATAGCTTGCATCCAGAGGATCACGTCAACACAGCGCAACAGGCTGATGTCCTCGATCCCGCCGGCCTCGCTCCGGAGTTCAGCTACGGCGACCGTTCGGCTGGGGTCGCTGTCGAACCAGGTCCACAGACAGGCCCAGATGCTGTCGGGGCGATTGAGCAGCGCCTGGACCTTGGAGTCGTAGACGGGCAGCAGGTGGGGACGCTTGCGGGCGAGCAGCTTGTTCGCCGCGACCCAGCGGTCTTTGCCGCCACACTGTTTCAGGAATCGCCAGAGTTCGCTGGCGGGTGAGTCTGGCGCGTACACCGCCCAGCCCACCTCGTGCATTGTCACGTCGGCGGGGATCTGGCGGAGCAGGTCGGTGATCCGGTCAGCGTTGGCCACGGTCACGGCGAGAGCGACTTGGGGCAGCCTGTCCGTGATGCTCAGGAAGGTGAGCGCGAGCACGTCCGCTGCTGTGATCTGGTCGCGGACGGCGGCAGCGTCGCCGCCGCTATCGAACCGCTCGAAGCCGCGGCCGGCGTACAGCCCTCCGACGGTGGGATCCTGGTTGAAGTAACGCTGTAATGCCCGAACGGAGTCAGTGCGTCCGTCGCCACGGACGCACTGGTCGAGGAACTGGTGCTGAGGCCGGTAGGATTCGACGTCCGGAACGTCTTGGACAGCAATGCCGGTTGGCGTCATGTTCCTCTCCATGTGGTGCGGCGGTTATCGGCCATCGAGTTCGAAGGACCGTTCCCGTGGATCGGGGATCCAGGGCTTGACCATTGCTCCGGCGTCGTCGATGGGTCGCTCGGTGAGCGGCACTGCCACATGCTGCTGCCAGCAGTGCGAACACCACGCACAAGACCACGGCCCAAACGACGCCAGCGGATATGGCGAGATAGACCTGCGTCGCTGCCGCGCATGAGTAGGTGATCGCCAGATATCGCCATGTGCATGCAGCGTGCATCCGTCAGCCTCCTCGTGACCTTCGGTGCGGGCGTGTCTTAGCCACAAGGTCGCAACGGGGAGGCAGGTGTTACGTCGTATGTGACGTCCCGACGTCGGCATCTACGTTTACGACAAACTATGGCGATGTTTGGCAAGAAACCGACGGCGCCTTCGGTTAGACCACTCGGTTGAGTCACTTCTGTTAGTAACGCCTAGTGGCCAAAAACGACTATCGGTAAGACGAACAGACGCCAGAGACGCCGGCAGTGGTCGTAGTAGGGAGTATGTCCAGTGAGAAACCCGCGAGCCTTCATCAGTTTTGACTTTGACCACGACGAGTCCTCGCGCACGCTTTTTGCCGGTCAGGGGCGCGAGAGTTCGCCAACACCGTATGCGGTCGGTGATTGGTCTTCTCGAAGTGCGTTGCCGCAGAATCAATGGAAGATCATGATTCGAGATAAGATCAACCGATGCAATCTCGTCATTATCCTAGTGGGCAAGTACCTGGCAAGTGCAGGAGGTGTCGCAGCTGAGATACGAATGGCTAATGAGTGCAATGTCCCGTACTTTGGGGTCTACGTCAACGGTGGCACCACCTTAAGTACGCTACCCAATGGCCTTTCGCGCTCGCGGACGTATTCGTGGACCTGGGAGAACGTCGGTGCCGCAATTGATATGTGCATGACTGAGGGCAAGAATGTTAGGTAGACGAGCGCTTGTTGTTGGAATCGATGACTATCCGACTTCGCCACTGAGTGGTTGCGTAAACGACGCTATTGCGGTACACGCACTCCTTGCGCGCAACTCTGATGGCTCACCAAACTTCGACGTGCAGCTGTTGGTCTCAGATCAGCAGGAGATCACGCGGTCTTCATTGCGGGCAGCGATTGAACGCCTCTTCACGCATGACACGGCAGAAGTTGCACTCCTCTACTTCTCGGGTCACGGTACTGAGAATGGGTTGGGTGGCTATATTGTAACGCCGGATGCTCGGAAGTATGACGAAGGAATAAACCTCTCTGAAATTCTCACCCTTGCCAATAAATCCACTGCTCAGGAGCGAGTTGTTATTCTCGATTCCTGCATGAGTGGCGGACTAGGTTCAGTGCCGGCGATCGACTCAAGTTCGGCAAATCTGACCGAAGGGGTTTCTATACTTTCAGCATCGCGCGCTGGCCAGGCCGCAATGGAAGTAGGTAACCGCGGCGTGTTTACCGGCTTTGTTTGTAGTGCGCTTGAGGGTGGCGCTGCAGATGTGGTCGGGAACGTGCATGCTGCTGCGGTCTACTCGTACGTTGAGGAAGGGTTGGGGCCATGGGATCAGCGGCCTCTGTTCAAGGCGCACCTGAGCACTATGATACCGCTCCGCAAGGCTGAACCTGCCGTGCAAATCGACGTACTGCGAACTCTGCCGCAGTGGTTCCCGGAGAAAGAAAGCTTGTATCCGCTCGACCCTTCATATGAGTATACCCATGAATCAGCTGATAAGGATCATGTGACAATCTTCAAGAAGCTGCAGTTGTGTCGTGACGCGAAGCTAGTGGAATCTGTGGATGAGGCGTTCATGTACTTCGCGGCCGTTAATAGTACTGCGTGTAGGTTGACGCGGCTTGGCCAGCATTACTGGCATCTAGCGAAGAAGGGACGGTTGTGAAGGGGCGTTCAATGCGCGTTGGATTCACGGGTCATCAAAAGTTGTCGCCTGCGACCGCGGTGCTCGTCGCGCAATCTTTGCGGGATGAGTTGTCCAAATGGCCACTAGTCTCGGGGATCTGCTCACTTGCCGAGGGCGCAGACCAAATATTCGCTCAGAGCATTTTGGCTATGGGTGGCGTGCTTCACGTGGTTGTGCCATGTGCCGACTATAGAAGCTCGTTCGCGCATGAGGTCGAGGCTTCTCTGTACGAGCAACTTCTTCTCGCGGCCAACTCCGTGATCGAACTTGACTTCCCTCGACCCAGCGAAGAGGCCTATTGGGCGGCGGGGCGTCGTATCGTTACAGAAGCTGATCTTCTTATCGCGGTGTGGGACGGTAAGCCAGCCGGTGGACTTGGGGGTACCGCAGATGTTGTCCGGTTCTCTCATGAAGAACAGAAACCTGTCCAAGTCATTTGGCCGAAGGGTGCCTCGCGCACGAATTAAGAATATTAGTGCCAGAGTTTGTCGGAGGTAAGCGTCCCCATGTCATTCCTCAGGTTGAGTCGCAGTTCCGTTAGGGTTTTGGCAGGCCTCATCATCGGTGTTGCGCTCTTGTTTTTAGGGTCGTCCGCGGTTGCGCAACCTGCTCCCTGGGAACCTTCGGTTGCCGTGCCGGGGGGTTGGAAGGGTAAAGATGTCCATGTCAAGACTTCGCCGATTCGCGTAGGTACAAGCTCGGATGATGCCGATACCGTGCAAGTTTGTACTAGCGAAAAGTCTTCTTGGTCTGAGGCTAAACTTGGCCTAGACCTAACGATTCACACTGTTACTTGCCCTAATCGGAAGACGGCGGAGCAGACAAACCTCGGGTTTCAATCAAATTACGCCGCGCTACGTAATTCATCGGTACTGTCCGATGATGCAGACCATGCGTTTATTCCGGCGGATTCGAAGACTATCGCCTACGGCCGACAATGGTTGCAGGGAAATTCAATTATAGTGATCTTAACGTACTGCAGCCGGCCTGGCGACGTGAATTGCCTCCAGCTAAACGGGGAGCTGTCTAAGAGCTTCTCTGGAGCGTTTCCGGGCAGTCCTTCTGCCGGAGGGCAGGCTATTATACAGGATACCGCCAGCTTTGCGATGACTTCACTCGCTCTCCCATGGGTACTGTGGGTCGGTGTCGCAGGACTGGTGGCGAAGCTGGGCGCTGATCGCTATCGACTTCCGGGCGAGAGCGCTAACTTTATAGATACGCGAAAAGCGTCTCGATCTTTGCGTATGAGGTCGCTCTGGTATGGAGTTTCGATTGGCGCAATTCGCGTTCTCCTGGCTCTGTTGCTGTTGGGCGCCATCTCTCTCTTCTATGAATTTAGCCTGAGGATTCTCCTGGTTGGTGCCCTCGCGGGATTTTTGCTCACTTGTTCAGTTTTGCTACGCCGCAAGTTGAATAACCCGCTGTATAGCGGTCGAGTCTACACATTAACGCGTCGAGTAAATGTCAGAACGGTAACGGGTGCCTGTCTGCGTTTCGCGGCAGGTTTCCTCATGATGTTCACTCTGTTCACGTATCTACTGGTCTGCTTTTCCGCGGCACTTGGGGGGCCGAGGGGCGCTTTCATGGGTATAGCGCTGCGCAACTTCCAGTTAGCAATCGAAGCCGGTAGCGCCGGGTTCTTTGACTACGTGCGCTATTACAGTATATGGGCATCTGGCAGTGCTGCGAGCGTGGGTTATGCTGTAGTGCTGTGTGCAACATTTCTGTTCGCGATAGATCGAATGGGCGTATACTTGCAGGTTCGTGATGCCAAGGATGCTTTGCGGGCGGACGGTCGACTGCCAATTCTGTACCTACGAAACTTTGGCGATGACAAATTAAAGGTTCGTGCTAGTCGAGTCAGTCGACGTGGCGTCCTGGGTCGTCTCTCTGTGACTAGAAAAAGAAAATTCGAGGAGACCGTCGCGTGGCGTGTCAATAGCTTTGCAAATATTATCGCAGTTAATGATCCTGGAAATTTTCTTCCAACGCTCGGCGCTGCCAAGTTTAACCTCGCTCACAGTGACTGGAAAATTGAGGTTGAGAGACTTGCCTCCTCAAGCTTTGCCGTACTTGTTTCCGCAACCCCGACAACGATAAACGAAGGTTTGCGATGGGAACTGGATATGATTGCAAATCGTCTGAGGCATGGAAGGGTAGTCCTGCTGCTCGCGCCGCGCAAGAAAGATGAGCTGATTTACTCCTGGAAGCTCTTCGTGGATTCGGTCAGGGATCTTTCGTTCTTCGATGGCGTCCGTGACATTAATCCGACAGGCGCAGCTCAGGTTATTACTCACATTCCCGGTGTTGGCTGGAGGGCGTGGGGTGCTACGACTCGAACCGAATGGACCTACACAGTGGCCATCCAGAGTGCGCTGACGGAGATGGCGAGGCATGCGGGGCCGACGACTGAGAACATGAATGCGTACGCGACGGCGGAATAGACTGCCGTCGGGATGCGTGCCGAAGGCCACCACGCCACCTAGTTTAGCGAGAAGGTGCTGGCCAATCCTTAATGGAGCCAGGCGAAGGGCCTTGTCTCCGAGACATCGGCGCCGTTCGGGTTCACCAAGACCGTGATCACGTCAGACCAGCCCGGCAACTACCAGTTCACCCTCGTCGATCCCCACGGCGCCGAGCTCTCATTCGGAGCGGATAAGAATATTGTTCTAGCGCTCACCAGCGGGTGCCATCTCACCGCCGACGCCAAACTGAGAGGTCCGTCCCCAGCAGGCCCGCCAACCTAGCGTTGGCATCGCGCCACCCCAGCCCCAGGCGTTGCCCGGCGTACGTCACCCGTTCGTGTGGTGTGGCGAGACACGGTTCTGCTGGTTGGCGATGAGGAGTTAGCTGCAGGTATGCACCTGTGGGATCCGATCAACGATCGCCAGCTGATCGTGCTCAAACGGCTGTCAGCGGGCGAAAGTCTGAGCGGAGCAGCTGAAACGCAGGCTCGTATCTCGGCTAGGGCATTGACTCGCCGCGGTCTTGCCGAGGTGAGCCACCCCGATGGCGGCTGGCAGATGGGTATCACCGCGGCGGGGTCGTTCTATCTCGAACATGGCCACCATCCTGACCAACCGCCAAGCGACCGGCGCGGTGTGAGGGCGCACCAGCCTGGAAGCAGTGCCAACGGCCTGGTCGAGCTGCATCCGGCGCCGATCGATTGGGACGGCAAGCCGCTGGAACACGACGGAATGCTGTGGAAGCCCGAACCGGGCACGTCGGTGACGTTTGATCAGTTTGTCCAGGCACGATTGCTGGTGGTGGAGATCCATCGCGATATGGCGTGGAATCGCTGGCGGGAGGACGAACGCGCTGGTGAGCTGCAGGATGCCATGGATGTCTTCGCTCACTGGCATCGAGCCGAGCCGGACTTCCGCCCCATGACCGCGGAGGAGGTGGCCGCGTGGATGGACGAGGAGGAGGCCAGCTCCAAGGCGCGCATCCAGGAGGACGAGCGGCAGCGGCGGGCCCGCATCCCTCCCTACGATGCGGAGCGGGAGCAAGCGCGGCTGTCGCTACTTGAGTGTGAGGCCAGCCTGCGCTCGTCGAGCAAGGAGCGCGAAGGGCTTGCGGATGGCTCGTTGTTCCCCGCGATGGACGCTCAGCGCAGAGACAGCCAGATCAAAGAGGCCGAAGCGGCGGTTGTTTCACAGCAGGCTCGCATGGATCAGCTGCGCCAGGTGGTCGGGGACCTGGAAACCGTCGTAGACAGCGAAGGCCGGCTGCCGTGTGACCGCCGTGAGTTCCACCTGAGCAGGTTTTCCTGGTGGCGAGGGGACGAGGTGCGACGGCTTCGAGCGCTGGACCTGGAGTTTCAGGAGAAGTTGGCCGACGCAACCGATCGCAGCGCGCGGGCCCAGTTGCGTACTGACCGTAGCCGCGCTGAGCAGCAGCGGGAGGCGCTCGAGGTCATGCCATCGCTTGACGCTGCGGCGATGTGTTCGGAGTGTGCCAGCCCGATGAACTGGCACCAGGGCTCATGGCCGATCCACCTGCAAATGGGTCCTTGCCCTGCTTGGCCAAATTGGGCAGCGCGCGTGAAGAAGGCTCGCGAGATGCTCCTTCAGGATCACGACCAGCGGGCCAAGACGGCCCCAAGGCCCAAGCCCATCGCAGTCGTTCCCTCCGGCCTACCGATCGCTGAGATCGTCGCCAAGCTGGCGGAGATCCAGGTGAAGCACCCAGACGCCATCGTGCGGCGGGGAGCGGCTAACCGGTGGGAGGTATGGCCCCCTAGGAACAAGAAGTCGTAGTTGAGCCTGTCTATCGCCGTACGGCTGATCGAGCGCTGTGCTCAGTTCAAGAACTTGTACGTCAACAGCCCGTGTGCCCACCGCGCCGTCGACTTTGCGGGCAATACGTTCTAGTCGATGCTCGCCGAGTCGTTCCCAGCATCGGCAGCCAGTAGCTCTACGACGTCGAGCGGGATTTCGAATCTGACTGCGGTCACATCCTGATAAATAGGGGTCAGCATCGGTTCGACGCCTTCATCGACTAACCCATCATTTTGCAGGTCACGGGTGATTCGCGCGGACGGCCGAGTAAACCCGCGCAGCATTCGATCTGAGTCGTAGCCTCCGATCTCGTAGATTTTCTCGCGATCGATTATCCCGCCTTGGCTCGCGGCGAAGCGAATGACGTCAGCTTGCACTGCGCCCTCAGCGTCAAGGCGCCGTAGTAGCTCGCGGACTGCTTCCGCCGACCATCGGGGTGCCTCCGTTGTCACGCTCCCCCTTGCCACGTCGGACGCCGCCTCAGCGTTCACCTCGATATCGAGGATGGAAGCATGCTCGATTAATTGCACCGGCCTAATTAAATGCAGTCCTTGTGGGCTTTGGTTTGCAAATTCATCGATTAATTCAGATCGAGGGCCCATGAAGGCATTTCGATGTTTCCACCACCAGTCTTCCTTTTCGTCTCCGGTAACGATTGCCAGTGGTAAATCACGATTCTTGGCTTCGAGTATGGATTGATGCCAGACTAAATAGTCGCCGGTAGCTCCATCGGGGCCAGTGCCATTTTCTTTCGATGCGTCTTTGTATCCAGGCGGGATTTGGTCCTTGACTCGACGACTGGCTTCGGCGACTGCGTTCTGGTGCTCATCGACCGACAGGGGGGGACCAACCTTGCCGTCTAGCAACTCGCGCAGCATGATTACCACCGAGTCGGTCGCGGCGTCGTAGGTGACCCGACCTGCCTGACCTGTTTCGGCATCGATCAACTCAACGGAATCCGAGAAACCCGACTTCAGCCTGTCCCGCACGCGGTCCTTGATCTCGGCGGGGATCGCCGTCTGTTTGGCCCAGAGCTCAAGACCTTGCAGAGTCTTGAGCTCGTTATCTTGGAGCATCTTCCTGACTTGTTCAGTCGCTTTGTTGCGATCATCGATCGCCCTGCATCGATTACGCCAGAACTCTCGGGCGGCCTGATGGCTCACCCAGACCCGATCGCCGACTGCGCGAAGCACCTCCAAGAGTGCACTCTGAGCATTGGGACTGTAGCGATAGAAATTGAGCAGCACGTTGGCGTCCAGGCTCAGTAGGCCGCCTGACAGGGCGCGCCGAACCTCTTCGCCCGTCTGTGGGATTAAGCCAGCGAACCCCCTGTCAAGGGAACCGTTACTGAGCGTCATTGTCGACCCCAAAGATCTTCATGACTTCGTCGCCATAGTCGTTGATAACCTTGACTGCAATCTTGCCAGTAACTGGTTTGGTGAATGGCCTGGACGTTGTGGCATATAGAGACTCCCAAGCGTCGGCCTCGATATCAGCTTTAAGTGCCACCTTGAGCCGTTTGTACGGATCATTCCCGCCAGTGAAATAACAGTGGCGCACGAAAAAAGATTCCTCGTTGTACTCAGTATCGATCATCCATAGCGCGATCCTGCTGGTGTCGTTACTTCGTACTTCGCCGGTTGTCGGATCGTAAACGTCGACGCCTTTCAAGTGAACGACCAGGTTGTCGCCGGTCTCTTCGATCTCGATATCGGGCTCGCCGAAGACGGTAAAGAGATTGCCTGCACCGGTCTTCTTGAGTTCTTCGCCCATAAGCAGGTCGGCATTCATCCGGACCATGAGGACTGGGATACGTCCCAGCTTGCGGGTGGCTGCCACATTCGCAAAACCTTCGTCGGTGGCTTCCACGGTTACGCCGTCGTCCTCTGTTACCCCAGTAACTTGTGCATCGAACGCAAACCCCAAGATGCACAGCAAGTCGACGCCCTTAGCGTTGATCGCTTCACGCGCAGTCTTCTTGACGAATGACGGACTCACGGTGCCGTACTGTGGTCCGATCGCAAGGGCAACCCGAGTTGGGCTCTTTCCTTCTTCCTCGGCTGCGCGTTCGCCGATCGCCTGTACATACTCGCCGGCATAGCTCTCGAACGACGCGAACGTGATTCGCTCCGCACGGCGACCGTTCTGGATACCGGCCTTGGCAAGGTTATCGAGGATCGACTGCTCGAAGTTGGGCGCGTCAGCATCTTTGGCCGCTTCGGTTTCACTAGCCGACTCGTGGGGTGCGCCGTCTGGTCCGCCAGGAAAGGCGAGGGATCGGTGCGGACTCAGTGCCTCGACGGTAAACGGCCCGGAGACGCGGAGCTTCTTCCGATCCTCATAGGGTTTGCTGTAGAGCAGTTCGAAGTCGGCGTGCCGTTTGATCGCCGCGTCGATCTCCTGTTGGCTCATTCCCTCCTTGATGTCTGGGTTATTCGCAATAGATTTCAGCGTGACGTGCTGAACCCGCTCGTAGACGAAGCCATGCCGAACGTCGTCAGTGAATCGCTGGCGTGGTAACGCTTGCGCAGTCAGTGCCTGCTCTTTCGCGTGTCCTTCCGTGGAGTCGGCGAGCAGGTACCAAGGGTACTTCGCTCCCATGATCCGTTGTCTTGCTAATGTTAGGGCCACACGAGAGGTGTCGACGGTGATCCAGCGGCGTCCCCACTGCTCGGCGACGTGAGCCGTGGTGCCGCTACCGCAGGTCGGGTCGAGTACGAGATCTCCAGGGTCGGTACACATGAGCATACATCGCTGAATTACCTTAGTATTACTTTGAACAATGTAAATCTTGTCTTCAGTGAATGAGCCTGTTCCGACGTCGGTCCAGACGTTATTGATCGACATGGCTGGGAAGTCGTCAAGGAAGCGAACATACTGCAAGGTTCCATTCCGGGTGACGAATACCCGGCGTGCGGCCAGTAGTCTATCCATGCCACTTCGATTTGTTTTCCAGCCACTCTTTCCTACGGGGTAGGCAACACCGTCGATTTCCACATCGAAGAACTGAGGCGCCCCGGAACTCTGGGATGTCAAATTGTCGGGGCGAAACAGTCTAGCTCCCTTGGGAAGTGAGGATGGTTCAATCAATTCTTCTTTGGTTGCGCTACGCGACGACCCGTCAGGAAGTCTAACTCGCTTGTATAGGTCGCCGCCCTGGCCGCTGGTTTTGTCGGTAAGGAGCTGTCGGTACTTTAATTGTTCACGATTCTGTCCGTACCAAATAATATGGTCGCTTACGCCGGCCAGGGCAAGAGTTCCGCCCGATGGGCTCCCTGCGCCGCTAGTAGTCCTGAGGACAATTTGGCTGATAAAGTTCTCCGGTCCGAAGACCTCATCCATTAGGGAGCGAACGAGGTGCACATTCTCGTCGCCGATCTGAACGAAGCACGAACCCGATTCGGCAAGCAAGTCGCGGGCGACGATTAGTCGGTCACGGAGGTAGGAGAGGTATGAGTGGATGCCTAATTCCCAGGTGTCGCGGAATGCCTTGATCTGCTCGGCCTCACGTACCGCGTCCTCAATCTTTCCGTCCTTGACATCACGATTTCTGGCCGACACCTGCCAATTGGAGCCGAACTTGATGCCATACGGCGGGTCGAGGTAGATCATCTGTACCTTGCCGCGTAATCGTTCTCGCTCGGCGAGCGAGGACATCACCTGAAGGGAGTCGCCGAGGATCATCCGGTTCGACCAGTTTGCGTCGTGGTGGTAGAAGTCGATTTGATCCAGCTCTTCGAGTCCGTCGAAGGACTCGAAGAGTGCTAGCTCGAGCTCCGGCTCGTGCTCCAGGCGCTCGGGAGTCTGGCGAAGGTTCTCGATCAAAACTCGCGGGTCGATCTTCTCCTGAATATAGATCGGCGGCGCATCGGTGACTAGATTGGAATCATCTGAGTTCGCCGTTTCGGCCGATGGGTACTTGCCACGCCAGACCAACTGTGGGTCGAGGGTCTCGTCCCGAGCATAGCGAACCTTGCGGACCTCTTCCAGGCTTGGGTCGACGAACTCGTGTGCATCGGCCGTTGGGATGTTGGTCCGCTTGTCGCTATGCTTGATCGCGTCAACGGGTGTCGGTCCCTTGACTTCCTGCTTACGCGCCACGAGCGTGCCTCACGTCCCTCTCATTGAAATCGAGCAAGTCTGGATGTCCGATAATTGGCGCGTCCCCGTATAGGGCCTGGATCGCTTCGGTAAGATGCACCTTGAACGTCAGCGGATCGTGCATCTCGATGTAACCCCAGCGCCCGAATCCAGCGTGATTATTCACTGATGCGCACCATGATTCTCGGGCCGTCGTCGCCTTCACCTGCGTTGGGCCGGGACTCTTCCGACTGCCTGACACCTCCACGATCAGCATGCGATCGAAGGGTTCGCCCTCGACTGGCCGGAGGCGGACCAGAAAATCCGGAAAGTAGTCATGTGATCGTCCTTTGTGGACGTACGGAATCGTAAAGCCAAGGTGGTCGTTCTTTACGTATGAACTGACGTTCGGGTTCAGTTCCAGTTCAGCTGCCAGCAGCTGTTCCCAGGTGTTACCGTCCCTGCCATCCAGGGTTACATGTGTGACTTCCGACTTGTCGGCAGTCACGGCCGCTTTGCGGGTGTGAAAGTAGACGTCCGCGGTCGAACCTTTTGGGTTGAAACGGTTCAGCATCGGACGCAGCCGACCTCGACGATCGGCCGCGCGGCTGATGGCCTCCCAGATCTTCTCGGCGGCCTCGGTCTGTGCCTCAGTGATAGTCATCAAGTAACCCAAGTCATATCCGTCGGCTTGGACCACCCGATGGTCGATCCACTGCCGGCAGATCTGGACGAGTCGAGGGAACAGCCATGGACGCTTGTCGTCAACGGTTGTGAATTGGGTGTCGAGAACGCGCCTTGCAAGTGCGTAGGCGACTTCCTGCGGGCGGTAGGCGCGTTCGTCACCTGCCTCACGTTCGCCACTGCCGATGACCCCTTCCACTTCGACCCACCTGGGTACCGTGTTGGGACCGATCTCGAACATTGGCGCATGGTCGAGATCGAGCGAGATCTCCTCGTCCGGCAGTTCTACGCGATAGCCGACGAGATTCGGAAAGGTGATCCGGAGGTGCTCACGGCCCGCGAGGGCTTCGACCTCCTGGACAGGCCTTGGCAACGTCGGTTCGGTGACCGGCTTGTCAGACGAAATAAACTGGAACGGGATGCCGTAGACGTTGGCGTACTCGGGCTCGAAGTAACCCGCGTCATTGACCGCGTAGGATCGGCGTCGCAACCCTCGGCCGACGACCTGCTCGCAGAGCAATTGGCTGCGGAAGGCGCGGACGCCGAGTACGTGAGTAACCGTATTGGCGTCCCAGCCTTCCGTCAGCATCGAAACGCTGACGACACAACGCACCTGCTCGCCGAGTTTGCCCTTCTTTCCGACCGTGTTCATCACCTCGCGAAGAAGCTCATCGTCGGTGATTTTTTCGACATCGGCCCCAGGGTAGCGGCGACGGTAGTCGGCCTTGAACGCGGCGATCTCGGCGCTGGCATCGCGTTTGAATATAGGATTCATGCCTTCGCCGGACTCCAGCTGGGCCGAGTCGATCAGGATTGTGCGCGGTCTGGCCAGGGGTGTGCCGTCGATGACGTTGCTGAGCAGACTGAGATTGCCGGGCTTGTGTGCGATGACCTCGTCGGCTTCGTCCACTATCTGCTCGCCAGCAATCCAGTCGTAGACGAGCTTGCTCACGACGGTGTTGGGACAGACGACGATGAAGACCGGTGGTGTCTCGTCGTGCTCCTCGAGCGTCTTCTCCCAGTGCTCGAAGGCTCGCTGATAGCTGCGGTGCAGGCTGCGGAGCGCACCCTCAAGTTCGGGAGGCGGCGCCCAGTCCTTCATTTTGCTTCGCGAGGCGCCTTTGGGAAGCACGTTGCCAACGAAATCCCAAAGGTGCAGGTAGACAACCAGCTCGTGGTCGGCATCGTCATCGACAGGTGTCCGTGGCACCTTGACGATGCCCGACTCGATCGCGTCCATCAGGGAGAAGTCACTGACGGTCCACGGGAACAGGTGGCCCTCGTGATAGCCGGAGCCATTGAGGTAGAACGGTGTCGCCGACAGGTCGAACACCTGCTTGATCCCGACGTGCCGTGCGATGGCATGCAGTCCCCGAAACCAGACGCGTGCCTCGTCGTTGGCTGCTCTCTGATCTCTGTTGAGCTGGCTGGCGTTCGCGTCCGCCGGGATAGGTCGGTCTTGGTAGCAATGGTGCGCTTCGTCGTTGAAGACCATGATCTGCTGCTTTCCGGCAGCCACTCCACCAAAGGCCCTCAGTACTCGACTGACCATGGCTTTCGGAGTCTCTTTGAACGCGTCTTCTGTTCTGTCTCCCTTGAGTAGGAGTCGGGTGTTCCGGGCCACGCCCTTAATTTCCTTGGCGTCTTTAAGTTGGAAAGCGTGGTAGTTGGTAATGACAATCCTGGCATGCTCAAGACTGCCCTTGAGGTCCACGGGGATCAGGTCTCGCTGGTCGTAGTAGTTCTCCGGGTCTTCCGGAAGTAGTACCCGGAGGCGATCCCTAATGGGTGTAGTTCGGCTGGAGTGAGGTGGACTGGTCTGTGACCTGCGGGTTTTCCGGCCCTGATCATGAGGAAGGGCTCCTTCCCGCTACGTTCTTAGGTGCTTACGCCAAGTACGTGGTCAAAGAAG
>NZ_JAYMZS010000043.1:0-67130 GCF_035828755.1 Amycolatopsis sp. H20-H5
CGGTCCAGCCCGAGCGCGTCGGCGACCATGCCCGCGACGGCCTCCTCGATGCTCCCGCGCGGGGCCACGTACTCCCCCGCGTCGGGCCGGGCGTCGCCGACCGCGGGCAGTGCCCGGCGGTCGACCTTGCCGCTGGTGGTCAGCGGCATCTCGGTCAGCTCCACGAACACCGCGGGCACCAGGTGCGGCGGCAGGGTGGCGGCGAGGAACTCGCGCAACCCCGCCGGGTTCTCCTGGCCCGGCTTGGGAACCACGTATGCGACGAGCCGTTTCGCGGAACCCTCGCCTTCGGCCACCACGGACACCTGTGCCAGCGCCGGGTGTTCGGCGAGCGCGGCCTCCACCTCGCCGGGTTCGATCCGGAACCCGCGGATCTTCACCTGGTCGTCGAACCGGCCGAGGAACTCGATCGCGCCGCCCGGCAGGGTGCGGACCCGGTCGCCGGTGCGGTACATCCGTGACCCGTCGGCGGCGAACGGGTCGGGCAGGAACCGCTCCGCGGTCAGCGCGGGCCGGTTCACGTAGCCGCGGGCCACCCCGGGGCCGCCGAGGTACAGCTCGCCGGGCACCCCGTCGGGGGTCGGGCGCAGGTACGGGTCGAGCACGTACGCGGCCGTGTTCGCGATCGGCGTGCCGATGGGCACGGACGGCGCGTGCTCGGCGAGCTCGTCGATCCGGTGGCACACCGCGAAAGTGGTGACCTCCGTCGGCCCGTAGCCGTTGACCAGCCGCGCCGGGCGGCCCGTCGGCGGCTGGTCGAGCAGCTTGCGCACCCGGCCGACGTTGAGCGCGTCCCCGCCGACCATCAGCTCGGTGAGCCCGGCGAAGCTCGCCGGGTACTCGGCCATCACCTCGGTGAACAGCGCGGAGGTCAGGAACATGGTCGTCACGCCGTGCCGGGCCAGCCGCCTGCCGAGTTCTCCGGGCGTCAGCAAGGCATCCGGCGGGATGACGCAGACCGCGCCGCCGTTGAGCAGCGCGCCCCACAGCTCGAAGGTCAGCGCGTCGAACGACGCGTCGGCGACCTGGGCGAACCGGTTCTCCGGTCCGAAGTGGACATACCCGGTGCCCCGGACCAGCCGGACCACCGACCGGTGCTGGACAGCCACCCCCTTCGGCCGTCCGGTGGAGCCGGAGGTGAACATGACGTAGGCGAGGTTTTCCCCGGTGGTAACGGTTTCCTCGAACGGCACGGCGGCCGCGAGCTCGTCGGTGAGTTCGTCGAGCGCGAGCACCCGCGGCGACGCGCCGCCGACCAGGCCTCGCTGCGCCGAGCGGGTCACCACCACGCCGACCCCGGCGTCGGTCAGCATCCGGCCGATCCGGTCCGCGGGGTAGGCGGGATCCAGCGGGACGTAGGCGCCACCGGCCTTGAGCACCGCCAGCAGCACTGTGAGCAGTTCGGTGCCGCGTTCGACCAGCACCCCGACCGGCGACTCGGGGCCGACCCCCGCGTCGGCCAGCAGCCGCGCCAGCCGCCCGCTGCGGTCGGCGAGTTCGGCGTAGGTGAGGGTCTCGTCGTCGGAGACCAGTGCGACCGCGTCCGGCCGCGCGGCGACCTGTTCGGCGAACAGCCGCGGGATGCTCGCCTCGTCGGGGAACGCGGCGGCCGTCCCCGCCGTGGCCTCGACCCGCTGCTCGCTCTGGGCGTCGGTGAGCAACGGCAGCCTGGCGAAGCCGAGGCCCGGCTCGTCGAGCGCGGCCGAGAGCAGGGCCTTGAAGTGCTCGACCAGCGCGCGCACGGTGCGTTCGTCGAACAGGTCGGTGGCGTACTCCCAGATCATGGTGATCGGCGCGGCCGCGTCCCCGACACCGTGCCCGGCCTGCTGTTCGGCCCGCGGGATCACCACGACGTTGAGGTCGGTCTTCGCGGAATTGTTGTGCCGCTCGCGCACGGTCCCGCTCAGCCCGGCGAACCGCAGGTCCGGCACCGGCGAGTCGTGGAAGCTGAACATCGCCTGGAACACCGGGTTGCGGGACGGGTCGTGCGCGGCGGGCAGCGTGCCGACGAGCCGGTCGATCGGCACGTCCTGCCACTGGTGGGCCCGCCCGATCGTCTCGTGGACGCGGCCGAGCAGCTCGGCGAAGGACGGCTCGCCGTCGAGCCGGATCCGCAGCGGCAGGGTGTTGACGACCATGCCGATCATCGGCTCGATCTCGACCTGCCGCCGGTTCGCCACGCCGCTGCCGACCACGACGTCGTCCTGCCCGCTGTAGCGCGAGAGCAGGGCCGCGAAACCGGCGAGCATGGTGGTGTAGAGCGTCGTGCCGTGCGCGTGGCTGAAGGCCCTCAGCCGACGGCACAGCTCGGCGGGCAGGTCCAGGTTCAGTGCCGCGCCGGCGAAGCTCTGCGACACCGGGCGTGGGCGGTCGGTCGGCAGGTCCAGCGCCGCCGGGGCGCCCGCCAGTTCGCCGCGCCAGTGCGCCAGGCACGTCTCGAGCACGTCACCCTGGAGCCACTCGCGTTGCCACCGCGCGAAGTCCTTGTACTGCACGGGAATCGGCGGCAGGGGCGACGGTTCGCCCGCGACCAGCGCCGGGTACAGCGCCTGGAGCTCGTGCAGGAACAGCGCGTACGACCAGCCGTCGTGCACGAGGTGGTGCTCGACGTGCACCAGCAGGTGGTCCGTGGCGTCGAGCCGGATGAGCACCCAGCGCACGAGCGGCGGCGCGGACAGGTCGAACGGATCGGCGACGGTCTCCCGCACGACCTGCTCGGCCCGGTCCTCGCGCCGCTCCGCGGGCAGGTCGCCGAGGTCGACCACGGGCAGCTCGACCGGTTCCGGGGCACGGACCAGCTGCATGGCCTGCCCGTCCACCGGGACGAACGCGGTGCGGAACACCTCGTGCCTGCGGACGATCTCGGTGAGCGTGTCGCGCAGCGCGCCGACGTCGAGCGGGCCGGTCAGCCGGATGGTCGCCTGGGCGTTGTAGGCGAGGTTGCCCGGCGCGAGGCGTTCCAGGAACCAGATCCGTTCCTGGGGAAAGGACAGCGGCACCGGACCCGGCTCGCCCCCGCCCGCCGTGATCACCGGCAGCACCCCCGCGGGCACCGTGGCGTCGAGCAGCTCCGCGGTCGCGGCGATGGTCCGGCGTTCGTAGAACTCGGCCAGCGAAAGCTCGTGCCCCAGCAAGGTCCTGACCCGCGCGGCGAACCGCCCGGCCAGCAGGGAATGCCCGCCGAGGGCGAAGAAGTCGTCGGTGACGCCGATCTCCGGCACACCGAGCAGCCCGGCGAGGATGCCCGCCAGCGCCCGCTCGGTCGGGGTGGTGGCCGCCACCCGTTCGTGCTCCGTCCCCCCACGCGACGGCGCGGGCAAGGCCGCGCGATCGATCTTGCCGCTCGGGCTCAGCGGCATCTCGGCGACCACGGCGATCGCGGACGGCACCAGGTACGCGGGCAGCACGGCCGCCAGGTACACGGTCAGTTCCGCGGCGTCCGGGTCAGGCCCGGTGACATACGCGACGAGTTCGTCACCGGCGCCGTCGTCGCGGACCACGACGACCGCGTCGCTGACCCGCTCGTGCGCGCGCAGCCGGGCGGCGATCTCGCCGGGTTCGACGCGGAACCCGCGGATCTTCACCTGGTCGTCGATCCGGCCGAGGAACTCCAGCGAACCGTCCGCGCCCTCGACCACGCGGTCGCCGGTGCGGTAGAGCCGTTCCCCGGTCACCGGGTGCGGCACGAACCGCTCCGCGGTGAGCGCGGGTCGGCCGAGATAGCCCCTGGCCACCCCGGCGCCGCCGACGGCCAGTTCACCGGGGACGCCGGGGGCAACGGGACGGCGGCGTTCGTCGAGCACGACCGTGGTCGCGCCCGCGATCGCGGTGCCGATGGACGGCTTGCCCGGCCCGGACAGCTCGGCGATCGTGGCCCAGACCGTCGTCTCGGTCGGGCCGTAGGCGTTGAACATCCGCCGCCCCGGCTGCCAGAGCGCCACCAAGTGCTCGGGCAGCGCCTCGCCGGCGCACACCAGCACCGCCAGCTCGGGCAGGTCGCCCGGCGGCAGCGTCGCGAGCACCGACGGCGGCAGAGTCACGTGCGTGATGTGGTTGTCCCGCAGGAAATCCGCCAGCCCCGGCCCCGGCCCGATCTCCTCGCGCGGGGCGAGGACCAGCGTCGCGCCCGTGCCCAGCGCCATCGCGATCTCGAACACCGACGCGTCGAAGCTGATCGGCGCGAACTGGAGGACCCGCTTGGCCGGTCCGGCGCCGAACAGCCCGGTCTGGGCCGCGATCAGGTTCGCCAGGCCGCCGTGGGTGACCTCCACGCCCTTGGGCCGTCCGGTCGAACCGGAGGTGTAGATGACGTAGGCGAGATCCCCAGGCGAGACCGGCGCGGACGGCAGTGGCTCAGACAGCAGTGGCTCGGCGCGCGCGTCCGGGTGGATGAGCTCGACGGCGTCCCCGCCGATGGCCCGGCCGGTCTCGTCGTCCGCCACGAGCCGGGTGACGCCGGAATCGGCGAGCATGTAACGCAGGCGCTCCGGCGGGTAGCCGGGGTCGAGCGGCAGCCAAGCCGCTTGGGCCCCGACGATGCCGAGGATCCCGATCACGAGCTCGACCGACGGCCGGGCGGTGATCCCCACCAGCTCGCCGGGCCGCACGCCGCGACGGCGGAGTTCACCGGCCAGTCCTCTGGCGGCATCGGCCAGCTCGGCGTAGGTCGTCTTCCGGTCGCCGTAGTCCACCGCGACCGCGTCCGGCGTCTCGGCCACCCGGCGGGTGAACACGTCGGGGAACACTGCGGTTTGCTGCCTCATGTCGGTCGTTGCTCCGTTTCGGCGGGCGCTAGCTGAAGATCCACCGGGCGGTGGTGGCGGTGTCGAAGACGAGTTCGGAAGTGCCGAACCGGAACTCGCGGGTTTCGGGCGGCGGCGCGGCGGGGTTCAGCGCGAGACCGAGCTCGGCGACGCGTTCGACGTCGTCCGCGGTGCCGCGACGCAACCGCAGGGTGAAGCCCAGCCCGGCGACTTCGAGCACGTCGCCTGCTTCGCGCTCTTCGTAGCCGAACGGCGTGAGCGCGTCGGCGATGTGGCGGGCCCGGTCCGGGCTGGTGTGCAGGGTGACCGAGGTGATGTCTTCGAGCAGCCGCGGCTGCTCGGCGGGCCCGCCGAGCACGGCGTCGAGGTAGGCCCGACGCGGCAGCGTGCCGTCGGCCTCGGGGACGGCGCCGAGCGAGGTGAAGTACTCCTGGGTGACCTCGTTGAGCAGGAGCACGAACGGGCTGGCGTCGCCGAGCCCCACGCTGATCAGGTGGTACCACGGCTGCTGCTCGTCGGCGCCGGGCACGCTCCGGCGGACCAGGTCGTGGTGGTGGCCGACACCGCTCTCGTCGAGCAGGTCGTGCGCGGCCTTCGACGAGCCCGGTTCCTCGAAGGAGAAGACCAGCCCACCGGACAGCCCGCCCCCGGCCAGCTCTCCCCCGAACAGTTCGATCAGGGTGTTCTCGCCCGCGATGCCGAGCGTGCGGTAGCTGCCCGCCACCGAACTGTCGGCCTTCTTCTCCTTCAGCCTGGCGAACCTGCCGTCGACGAACCCCGACCCGGCGATCTCCGCGAGCGCGGCGGCGTCGGTCAGCACCATCACATGGTCGAGCCGAGCCGACGGGCGGGGACCAGCCGTTCTTTCGGAACGAGTCACGGACACTCCGATCACATCAGGAATTCGAAAATAATGAGAACAGATCGACGGCGACCGGAATCGGCACTGTTTACCCAGTAGTTACAGTTACCAGTGGTCACAGCAGGCACGAAATGTCGCACCGCGCTCCGAATTCTCACATCACCCGACCGCCGGGGAGGTACTAGGGGAATCCCTGTATCCACCCGGCCTTTCCCCTGGGTCGGCCCGGCTATACCGCCATGTTCCACTCTCCCTTGGGATATTCGGCGCAACGAAAACCGGCGATCGTCGCAGTGCGACCCGCCTGGACAAGGAAGATTGACGCAAAGGGCATTCTTCGATTCATCGAGCGACGCCCCGCTTGACAGAACGCAAATACGTACAGACGATAGGCACCGTGGGGTCATACTGGGGGACCCACTTTCACCCGCGAGGAGTGCCGTGCACATCGACGTCCTGGGCAGTGTCACCGTCATTACCTACGGTGAAGAACGCACGATCGGCTCCAACAAGACGCGAGCACTGCTGTCGGCGCTGACGGTGGAGGCCGGGCACGCGATTTCCCTCGACACTCTCGCCGACGAGCTGTGGTCTGGGCGGCCGCCACGCAACTCCCGCAACGCGCTGCAGGCGCACGCCACCCGGCTGCGGAAGGTCCTCGACGGACCGGGGTGCGCGCCAGGCGCGTCGCGGCTGCGGGCGATGCGCAACGGGTACCTGCTCGACGTCGCCAGGGAAAGCGTGGACGCCAACCGGTTCCTCGATCTCGCGGCCGACGGCGCCGCCGCACTGCACACCGACCCGGCCCGCGCGCTCGAACTCCTGCGCGCGGCGCTGCAGCTCTGGCGCGGCCCCGCCCTGCTCGACGCCGGGGACGGCCTGCGGTGCCGGGCCGCCGCCGCGTTGTTCGAAGAACGCAGGCTGACCGCGTGGGAGGATCTCGCCACCGCCCGTCTCGCGCTGAACGACGAAGGCAACGCGATCGCCGAGCTGACCAGGCTGGTCGCGCAGCATCCCCGCCGCGAGCGGTTCTGCGAACAGCTGATGCTCGCGCTCTACCGCACCGGACGCCAGTCGGAGGCGCTGGAGCTGTTCCAGCTCACGCGGCAGCGGCTGGACCGGGATCTCGGCATCGAACCCGGGCTGCCGCTCAAGCGTCGGCACGCGGAGATACTGGCGCAGGCGCCCGAGTTGACGCTGCAGTCCGCCGTGTGGTCACACCAGCGTGGCCGCGGACCGCTCACCGCCACCGGCTGAGCCCGGCCGGGTCCGGACCGGCCGGATCATGCTGTGCACCACCGCCGTGCACGCCGGCGCGTCCACGCCTTCCACCTCCACCTCCACCTCCACGGCGAGTTCCGCCACGCCCCGCCTGCTCACCCGCACGCTCGCCAGCCGCGCCGCCGCCCGGATCCGGCTGGCCACCGGCACCGGACGGTGGAACCGCAACGTGTCCACCCCGGTGTTGACCACCGACCCGGCCCGCTCGACCTCGAAGATGTCGCCGAGCAGCGCGGGCAGCACGGCGAGCAGGTAGTACCCGTGCGCGACGGTCCGGCCGAACGGGCCGGTGACGGCGCGTTCGGGGTCCACGTGGATCCATTGACGGTCCCCGGTCGCCTCGGCGAACGAGGTGATCGTCTGCTGGGACACCTCGCACCACGGGCTGCGGCCGAGGTGCTGCCCCTGCGCGGCGACCAGCTCCCCGACGTCCACGAAGACTCTCATCAGCTACTGGCCTTTCCTTGCTTCCCCACAGGAATCTTTGTGCCACTGGGACTTCACACTGTCCGTTGTAGATGGTGCTGGTCCTCGGCGACAGGATCAGTTTCGCGCGCCCGGATGACCGGCCGCTGACGGCGGGCTGATCCCCGGCAAGCCGTCAAGCCGGAGTCACGCCGCCGTCAGCGGCCGCGGTCAGGCTGGTCCGTGTGAGTACTCCTGACCCATGGAACCGGCCGCGTGCCGCCGTCCTGTGCGGGATCGGCAGCTGCCTTCCGCCGCGGCCGGTGCCCAACGACGTGCTCGCCGCGCGGCTGGACAGCTCCGACGAGTGGATCCGCAGCCGGACCGGTATCGGGCAGCGGTACTTCGCCACGGCCGGCACCACCACCTCCGACCTCGCCGTCGGGGCTGGTGCGCAGGCGATCAAATCCGCCGATTCGTCCGAAGTGGACACTGTGGTGGTGGCGACGACCACCCCGGACCGGCCGTGCCCGGCCACCGCGCCGGTGGTGGCCACCAAGCTCGGGCTCACCGGTGCCGCCGCCTTCGACGTGGCGGCCGTGTGCACCGGTTTCGTCTACGCGCTCGCCGTCGCGACCGGCCTCATCGCCTCGGGCTCGGCGAAGCGGGTGCTGGTGATCGGCGCGGAGACCTACTCCTCGATCCTCAACCCGGAGGACCGCACCACTTCGGTGATCTTCGGCGACGGGGCGGGCGCGGTCGTGCTCCGCGCCGGGGAGCCGGACGAGCCGGGCGCGCTCGGACCGTTCGACCTCGGCAGCGACGGCGAATGCGCCGACCTGATCACCGTGCGCGGCGGCGGCGCCGAAGAGCGACTGTCCGGAGTGGACCCCGCACCCGGGGACCGCTACTTCACCATGGCGGGCAAGGAAGTCTTCCGCCACGCGGTGCATCGGATGTCGGCGTCGGCGACCGCGGTGCTCGCCCGCGCCGGCTGGCAGCCGGGCGACGTCGACCACCTGGTCGGCCACCAGGCGAACATCCGCATCCTCAACCGGCTCGCCGACGACCTGCGCATCCCGCGCGAGCGCAACGTCACCAACATCGAGCAGGTCGGCAACACCTCGGCCGCGTCCATCCCGCTGGCTCTGGACCACGCGCACGCCGAGGGCAGGCTCAACGCCGGGGAACGCGTCCTGCTCACCGCCTTCGGCGGGGGCTTCACCTGGGGCTCGACCGTGCTGACCTGGCCGCAGATCTCCCGCCCGTGACCACCGACGGCCGGGTGTCCGAACAAGCGAACAACCGAACGACGAGGAGAACACCATGACCACGATGTACGACAGGGTCGCCGAACTGCTGGTCACCCGCTTCGACGTGGACGCCGAAGAGATCCGCCCGGACGTCACGTTCGAGGACCTGGAGATGGACTCCCTGTTCCTGGTCGAGCTGCTGGTCGTGGTGCAGACCGAGATCGGCGTGTCGATCAACGAGGACACCGCCTCCCCGCGCGACACCATCGGCCACGTCGCCGACCTGATCGACCAGCAGCTGGTCGCGGCAGGTGAGCCGGCATGAGCCCGGCGCCGGTCGCCGTCACCGGCATCGGCCTGGTCACCGCGGCCGGGATCGGGACGGCCGCGACCTGGTCGGGAGTGTGCGCGGGCGAATCCACCGCCGCGCACGACCCCCAGCTGGCCGGTCTGCCGGTCGACATCTCCTGCACCGTCCCGGATTTCTCCGCGGCCAAGCTGGTCGGCAGGCGCAGCAAGCTGGCGCACGACCGGTTCGTCCAGCTGGCGCTCGTCGCGGCCCGCGAGGCGGTGGCCGACGCCGGTCTTGACCCGCGGAGCTGGGACGGCACCCGGGTCGCGGTGGTGCTGGGCTGCGGTCTCGGCGGCGTCTCCACTTGGGAAGCGCAGCACCACAAGATGATCGAGACCGGCGCGACGTCGGTCTCCGCGCTGCTGATCCCCATGCTGGTGCCGAACATGGTGGCCGGGCACGTGGCGATGGACCTGAAGGCCACCGGCCCGAACTTCGTCACCGCCACGGCTTGCGCGTCCGGCGCCACGGCGATCGGCAGCGCGCTCGCGCTGCTTCGCGACGACCAGTGCGACATCGTCGTGACCGGCGGCAGTGAGGCGGGGGTCAGCCCGCTGATCGTCACCGGGTTCGCGCAGATGGGCGCGCTGTCACGGCGGCTGGACGATCCCGGCGCGGCCTCGCGCCCGTTCGACGTCGACCGGGACGGGTTCGTCATCGGGGAAGGCAGCGGCATCCTCGTGCTGGAGCGGGAAAACGACGCGCGGGCGCGCGGTGCCCGCGTCCGCGCGCGGCTCGCGGGTTACGGCGCCACCGCCGACGCCTATCACATGACCCAGCCCGATCCCGAGGGAATCTCGGTGCGCCGCGCCCTGCGCGGAGCCCTCGAACAGGCCGGGGTCGGCCCGGACGAGGTCGACCACGTCAACGCGCACGGCACCTCGACCCCGCTGAACGACGCGGCGGAAAGCAAGGTGCTGCACGACCTCGTCGGCGCGCGCGCCGCGGTGACCTCCACCAAGGGCGTGCTCGGCCACACCCTCGGCTCGGCGGGCGCGATCGAAGCGGCGCTGACGGTGCTCGCGATCGAGACCTCGACCGTGCCGCCGACGGCCAATCTCCGTGCGCAGGACCCGAAGGTCGAGCTCGACGTCGTCACCGGCCAGGCCCGGCGGCAGCGCACCGAGGTCGCCGTGTCCAACTCCTTCGGGTTCGGCGGGCAGAACGCCGTGCTCGTGTTCACCACCTGACCTCACTTCTACCTGACGGGGAGCGCATTCGTGACCGGAAAGATCAGCTACGACGTGATCGTCGTGGGCGCCGGTTCCACGGGCTGTGTGGTGGCCCGCCGGCTCGTCGACCGCGGCGCACGCGTGCTGCTGCTGGAAGCGGGCGGGCGGGACACCGACGAGGCCATCCACGACCCCCGTCGCTTCGGCGAACTGTGGTTCGGCGAGCGGGACTGGGCCTACCGGACAGCGCCGCAGGAACACGCGCTGGGACGGCGGCTGCACTGGCCGCGCGGGCGGGTGCTCGGCGGGTCCAGCTCGCTCAACGCGATGATCTACACCCGCGGCGCGGCGGCCGACTACGACCACTGGGCCTACCTCGGCAACGACGGCTGGTCGTGGGACGACGTGCTGCCGGTGTTCCGGGCCATCGAGGACTTCGACGCCGGGGCGAGCGAACTGCACGGCACCGGCGGTCCGCTGCCGGTGCTGAGCAAGTACGCCACCGACCCGATCCACGACTCGCTCATCGACGCGGCGGTCGAGATCGGCATCGGGTTCAACCCCGACTACAACTCCGGAGTGCCCGACGGGGTTTCCCGGGTCCAGTTCACGATCGCGGGCGGGCGCCGCGCCAGCGCCGCCGCCGCGTACCTGAGCCCGGTGCTCGACCAGCCCGAGCTGACCGTGGTCACCGGCGCCCGCGCACGGCGGCTCCTGCTCGGGGGCGGGCGGTGCACCGGGGTCGAATGGATCGCCGACGGGCGGGTCGAGCGCGCGTCCGCCGAGGAGATCGTGGTGAGCGCCGGCGCGATCGAGTCGCCGAAACTGCTGATGCTCTCGGGGATCGGCGACGCGGCACACCTGCGGTCGGCCGGGGTCGAGGTCACCACGCAGCTGCCGGGGGTCGGGCGCAACCTGCACGATCACGTGCTGGTGCCGGTGGTGTTCGGCACCGAACGTTCCCCAGGGCGTCCGTCGGCCGGGCTCGGCCCGGCCCAGACACACCTGTTCTGGCACAGCAGGCCGGGCTTGCCGGTGCCCGACATCCAGCCGCTGCACTTCCCGGTTCCCCTTTACCCGCCAGGGGAATCCGGCCCACCGGACGGCTTCACCCTGCAGGCCGGGCTGATCCGGCCGAGCAGCCGCGGCTCGATCCGGCTGAGCGGCCCCGACGTCGAGGACGAGCTGCACATCGACCCGAACACCCTGGGCACCGACGCGGACCTCGCCGCCCTGCTCGCCGGCGTCGAGCTGTGCCGTGAACTGGGAGCGGCGCGCGTGCTGCGCGAGGAGTGGGGCTCACGCGAGCTCCACCCCGGGCCAGCCAGCAGCGGCGAAGACCTGCTCCGCTACCTGCGAGCCACCGTGTCGACTTATC
The DNA here is from genome assembly GCF_035828755.1 of Amycolatopsis sp. H20-H5. Classification (NCBI taxonomy): domain Bacteria; kingdom Bacillati; phylum Actinomycetota; class Actinomycetes; order Pseudonocardiales; family Pseudonocardiaceae; genus Amycolatopsis; species Amycolatopsis sp. H20-H5. The sequence goes on from NZ_JAYMZS010000043.1 coordinate 11,467, forward strand.
ACCACCAGGCGGGCACCTGCAAGATGGGGATCGACGCCGACGCCGTGGTGGATCCCCGCCTCAGGGTCCACGGGATCGACGGGCTGCGGGTGGCCGACGCCTCCGTCTTCCCCAGCGTCACCTCGGGCAACACGCACGCCCCCGCCCTGCTCGTCGGCGAACAGGCCGCCTCGTTCCTGGGCAGCCCGGGATGACGACGAGCGCGGAGCCCTCGGCCGACCCGCGGCCGCGGGTCGGCGCGCGCTACATCGGCGGGCTGGCGGTGTCCAGCCTGGGAATGTGGATGGCGCTCTACACCCCGGTCCAGGTCCTGCTCGCCCAGCAGCTGGCCACGATCACCCCGACCGGCAAGGAATCCGCGCTCGGCTTGGTGACCGGTCTCGGCGCCTTGGTCGCGCTGGTCGTGAGCCCGCTGGCAGGTGCGCTGTCGGATCACACGCGGTCGCGCTTCGGGCCACGACGGCCCTGGGTCGCCGGTGGTGCCGTGGTGGGCGCGGCCGGGCTGCTGTTCCTGTTCGGCCAGTCGAGTGTGGCGGGAGTCGCGCTCGGCTGGGCCGTCGTCCAGGGCGGCCTGGCGGCGATGCTCGCCGGACTCGTCGCCGAGGTGCCCGACCGCGTGCCGGTCGGGCAGCGCGGGATCGTCAGCGCCTGGCTCGGCGCCACCCAGCCGATCGCCACCCTGGCCGGGACGGTGCTGGTCACCGTGCTGATCACCGGCGGCACGGGCTACGCGGCGCTCGCGGCACTCCTGCTGCTGGCCACCGTGCCGTTCCTGCTGACACCCCGCGACACCACCGCCGAGCGGCCCTCGAAACGCTTCCGGCCGGGCGGTTTCCTCCGGTCACTGCTGGTCGATCCCCGCCGGTATCCGGACTTCGGCTACGCCTGGCTGACCCGGCTCCTGTTCCAGCTCGGCAACGCGACCAGCACAGTGTTCCTGCTGTACTTCCTCCGCGACGAGATCCACTACGAGCGCCTCTTCCCCGGGCACCGCGCGGAACAGGGCCTGCTCCTGCTGATCCTGATCTACAGCGCCGGTATCGTCCTGTCCGCCTTCCTGTGCGGCTGGGTGTCCGACCGGCTCGGCAGGCGCAAGGTACTGGTGAGCGCCGCCGGGCTGACCATCGCGGCGGCCTCGGTCGTGCTGATCCTCTGGCCGACCTGGCAGCTCACCCTCGTCTCGGCCGCGCTGCTGGGCGTGGGCTACGGCGGCTACGTCTCGGTGGATCAGGCACTGATCACGCAGGTGCTCCCGGACGCCACCACACGCGGCAAGGACCTCGGCGTCATCAACATCGCCAACGCCCTGTCCCACGTGCTCGGCCCCACGGTGGCCGCCGTCATGGTCACCAGCCTCGGCGGCTATCCCGCCCTGTTCGCCTTCAGCGCTGTTGTGGCGCTGCTCGGCGCGGTTTTGGTGCACCGGATCAAGTCGGTCGCTTGACGGCCTGATCGAGCGGTTCCACGCGACTACCTGTCGCAGGCCAGGGCAGGCGACGGTTGGTGCCTCGGCCACCGCCGCAGGGCTGGGCACCGATGTCGTGGTCGGAGCCGTCCCAGCGCAACGTCGTGACACTGCCGTCGGCGGTTTTCCAGCCGGAGGTGTTGCCGTCGACGTCGTAGCTGAGCCCGGACAAGGCGGTAGCGGGCGCAGAGTTGACCGCTGCCCGCGGATGTCCAGCAGACGTCGATGTAGGCATTGTTTCCTGGGTGAACGGCATCGTATCGGTCGCCATGGCTACGGCGCCGAACACCGGCAACGCCGAAAACATCTGTCGCGGACGCGGTGCCGACGAAGGAGGATCAGCCGGAGACGCGTGACCTCGGGTTAATCACGACGCTCGTTGGTGTATTCCTGTTATTGGCGTCGGCATTGCGGGTGATGGAGGTGCAACCTCGACGACCACGAACTCGAAGTTCGCGAGCCCGGCACAGCAAAAAAATGGATCGGTCGGCAAGCTGGAATTTATGTCAGGTCCGGCAGACGGTCGATTTCGACAAGGCGTTCCGCATCGCCGTGGACAACCGAGTCCGCTATGTCCGCGTGGTTTTCCTGGGTGAGCTCGAGGATTCGGGCAGTGACGAGTTCGGGCCTCTCGAGGGACAGGCCGTGGCTGGTTGCGGGTACGATTTCGGCCCGGATGTGCGGGTTGAGCGGCTCGACGCGGGCGGCCACCTCGCGGGCGTTGTGGATGACGCTGCGTTCGGCGACGACGATCCGGGTGGGCACGTCGATCGAGCGCAGGTCGTCATCGGTGAACAGGCGTTGCTCGGGCAGGTGCTGCCGGTACTTCAGGCCGCCGAAGAGCAGGGGACGCATGGTGTGCCGCACCGTCGCGTCGCCCATGCTGATCAGGCGGAGGATCGGCAGGGGCATGAGCCAGCGCAGGATCTCGACGAGGCTCCAGCGGATGAAACTGTTGCCGATCACCCCGAATCCGGATGCTTCGAACGTGACGACACCGGCGAGCCGTCCGCGCGACCGGGCGGCGAGGTTCAGCGCGAGCCAGCCGCCACGGGACACACCGGCGAGATGAACCTTCTCGTGGCCGGAGTCGGCCAGGACGGCGTCCACGACTTCGCCGAGCCAGTCCGTGCAGTCTTCGGGCGTCAGGATGGGCCGGGTGTGCGTCGAGCGCCCCGGTTCGCCGATCGAGTCGACGGCGTAGATCCGGTGCCGCCCTGCCAGATCGGCGATGTGGGGGTACCACGACAGGGAGGTGCCCATCCCGCCGGACAGGAGCACGATCGGCGGGCCGGACCCGGCACCGCATCGCCGGACGCGGGTCGGCCCGAACCCAGTGCCGACGTCCAGCTCGTCGGCGGGGACCGGCCACTTCCGCAGTACGGCGTCGTAGGCGGCGAAGTAACGCTCCCTTGCTCTCAGATCAGTGAACTCCCCGAGCATCTGCCCCTCCTCAGTTTTTGTAGTGCGCTTGCACTATAACGGTTCGTGAGCATCCTGGCCAGGGTGTGGCGGTCCGGCACCGGGATGGCAGAGTGACCGCGTGCCGAAACGTGTTGACCACCAGGAACGAAGGCGCGAGATCACGGAAGCGCTGTTCCGGATCGCCGCCGCGCAGGGCCTGCAAGCGGTCACGTTGCGTGCGGTCGCCGCGGAAGCCGGCATCTCGATGAACCTGGTCCAGTACTACTTCCCGACCAAGGAGGAAATGCTGCGGTTCGCCTGGCAGCGGATCGTCGAGTTGACCGCCGAGCGCGCGGGGAAGGTCATCGCCCCGGCACTGGAGACCGGTGACGAACGAGCGGTGGTGCGGGCGTACCTGACCGGCGTCCTGCCGTCCGACGAACGCGGCCGAATGCTGGGCGCGGTCCAGATCGCCTACTTCGCCGTCGACGTCACCCGCGGCGCCCAGGCTCCCGACCAGGAAGCGCTTGTGCCCCATCTGGTGCTCGCCCTCACCGAACAACTCCGGCGTGCCCAGGTTGCGCGCCGGGTCCCGGCCCACCTGGACCCCCGCATGGAGGCGGACGGCCTCGCGACCATGTCCGCGGGGCTCCTCACCGGAATCCTGGTGCGCGCCTACGGCCCACAGCAGGCGGCCGATCTCATCGACTACCGGCTCGACCAGCTGTTCACCCGCACCTGAGCTGTATCGACTCCGGATCCGTTGACAGCTGGCGATTTCCGCCAGCCAGCGCCCATCTTGCCCAGCCAAATTTCACGGGTTTGGCCGTGGAGAGGGGATCCGATCGATCTGTTCACGAAGGATGTCGCCGTGTCCTGCGTGCCGGGCGAATTCTTCGATCATGGCGAGCAGGGTCCATCGCATGCTGACTGTTCCTTCACGGGGGTTGTCCTTGGTGTCGTCGAGGGTGAAGCGAGCGGCGATCACCCGTGATCGTTGGCTTGCCCGCTCGAACTCGGCGATCACCTCGGCCAGGGGTTCGTCGTCCGCGACCGTGAACGTGCCCTCGTCCCGGTTCGAGTATCCGTCGCATTCGGACTCGCCGAGACCGGCCCAGAATCGCTGGAACCAGATCCGCTCGGCGCCAGCGGCATGCTTGATCAAGGAAATCGGTGTCGTCAGTGACGGGACGAGTCGTCGGCGAGCGTCGGCGTCGGAGAGGCCGCGGGCGGTCTCGATCAGGGCTTCGCGGTTGCGATCGAGCATGTCCTCGATGATCGCCCGCTCGGCGCCAGTGGCAATTCTGTTGGTGCTCATAGGTTTCACTCCATTCTCCGGCGCGGCCAAGGGTCTGCGTGATCCTGCCTCGGTCGGCGTGGTCGGCTGCAACGAGCGGGGGAACGTGTCAACGCGCTCACCGCTTTGATGTACAGGGAGTGTGCCGATGCGGGCAGACAGAAACATCGCAGCCGAGGTCAGGATTCGAACGAGTCACTGACGCTGTATCGCAGATTATCATATGACCTTGCCGAGGCCAGTGCCCGCGGAAAGCTGGCCGGCCGGGCGACCGGTTGCTTGGCCGCGTTCAGCCCGGTTGGAAGAACTCGAGCATTCTCCGGCTGGCGTCCGGCGACATCAGCAATTCCTGCATGTCCGCGGACATCCGGGCGGCGGCGCTGGTGCGTTCGAACATCTCGTGTTCGTATTCTTTGACGGCGGCGGGAAAGTCGTCCGGGTGCGCGGCCAGCGCGAGACCGAGCAGGGCGCCGTCGAGCAGGGCCATGTTGGCCCCCTCCCCCACCGGCGGCATCAGGTGCGCGGCATCGCCGAGCAGCGTGACGCCTGGCGTCGACGGCCAGGTCAGGCCGACCGGGAGTGTAGTGATCGACCGTGGCGAGACCGTGTCGTCGCAGGCCGCGATCAGTGCGATGAACCGTGAGTCCCAGCCCGCCAGCTCCTCGATCAGCCGCGCCCGGACGGCCGCCGGGTCGTCGAACGGGATCCCGCTGGTGGCGAACCAGTCCTCGGCGGTGTTGTAGAAGCTGAGGCCGATGCGGACGCGGCCGTCGCCGTTGCGCTGCGCCCCCAGGGATTTTCCGTTGCCGAGCACCCAGTAGTTGCCGCGCCCCACCATCGCCGCGAGGTCGGGGTGGGTGTGGTCGATGTCGGGAATGCCGAGCTCGACGACGTTTTGGCCGATGTGCGCCGGGCGGGCGTCGGTGAGCAACGCGCGGACCCGGGATTGCGCGCCGTCGGCGCCGACCAGCAGGTCGTACGTCACACTGCTGCGTCCATCAAGAAAGTGCAGCAGGCCGTTGTCGGCGGATTCGAAGGCGTGCCCCCAACGCACCGTGTGTTCGGGGAGAGAGTCCAGCAGCAGGTTGCGCAGATCGGCGCGGTCGACCTCGGGTCGCTCAAGCGGGGCATCCTCGGGCGTGTCCTCCTGAAGCAGCAGGGTGCCGTCCGGCTCGAGAAGCCGCATGTCTTGGCCTGCGCCACGGGCAATCGCGGAGAACTGGTCGATCAGGCCTGCCTCGCGCAGCGCCCGCTGCCCGGAGTGGATGTCGAGCATGCCGCCCTGACCGCGCGCGCCGCGCGAAGGTTCACGTTCGTACACGACGGCGTCGATGCCGTTCACGTGCAGCAGCCGGGCAAGGGCCAGGCCGCCCAGGCCGGCTCCGACGATGGCGATGGTCATGGTTGCCTCCGATTCCTTGTGTTGTCCGCTCACGGGACATCGCGCCGCGGTGCGCGCCGGACTCACCGATCCCACGGGCGGTTTCCGGCACGCTGATCAGCCGGTTCGACGGCGGAGCCGGGGCGCGAGCACCGTGCGCACGACCTTGGCGACCCTGCTCGCGTCGGATCCGCCCTCTTCGTCGGGTTCCGGTTCCAGCACGCGCAGGATCTGCTGCAGCAGCTGGTTGGTCGACCGCCAGAGCGGGACGAACAGACCGGCGACCGGCCCGACACCCTGGATCGGGCCATCGGACAGCTCGATGACCTTCCTGGCGATCGTGACCGTGGTCGGGTCCCGCAGAATCAGCTGCACCTCGTCGTCGACCAGCCGGATTTCCATCTTGCGCGCGGCGGTTTCCTCCGGGTTCGCGTCCGTGGTCGTCTCCGGATCCAGTTCGTCGATCTTGGCGGCGACCGCGTCCGGGTCGACCCCGAGTTCACGCAGCACCCTGGCCGCCATGCTGTTCTCCGTCCGCAGCATCGCCTCGAGCAGGTGATGGCTGCCGACCGATGCGCCACCGGCCAGCGCGCTGGCGGTGGACACGGTGTCCTCGGTGGCGGGGGTGCCGACCGGCCATCGGCCGGCCGCGTCGTCCTGCGATCCCGCCAATGCCGCCAGCACCGCGGCACGGATCTTGCTGATCGGATTGATCCGCTCGGCCAGCACCATCGCGGCGACGCCCCCGCCTTCCCGGACCAGGGCGAGCAGGATGTGTTCGGTACCGATGTAGTTGTGGTTCAGCTGTGTCGCCTCGCGCAGGGCGAGTTCCAGTGTCTTCTTCGCGCGCGGCGAGAACGGGATATGGCCGCGCAGCTCGTCCGTGCCGGGCTTGACCACCGCGTTGACATCGATCCGCACGGTCTCTTTGTCGTACCCGAGCTGGTGCAGGACTTTCGCCGCCATCCCGTCCGGCGCGTCGAGCAGCCCCAACAGGATGTGCTCGGTGCCGATGTGGTTTTGCTTGAGCAGCCTCGCCTCCTCCTGAGCCGTGACGACCACCTGGCGTGCTTTCACCGTGAACTTTTCAAAAGGCATGGTTCCATGGTCGCAACCATGTCAATACACTGTTATTGATATGGTGACCCCACTGAAGGGAGGGTGTGATGGAGACACCGTCGGACTGGGAGGACCGGCTCGCGCGCTGGCAGAATGAGCTGGAACTGTTCGAGCAGCTGGACGAGACACCCTGGGTCACGCTGGGCAAGGCGGAGGCCGAGACCGGTGTGTCCCGCTCGGCCCTGCGGTCCTGGTACCGCAACGGCGAGATCCAGTCCCGGCTGGTGGACGGCCCGCACGGGCCGCAGCGCCTGGTGCGGCTGGACGCGGTGATCGAGCGCGCCGCCACGTCGCCGCGGATTCAGCGCAGGGCGGAACGGGAAGTCAGCCTGGAAGCCCAGGTCACCCTGCTACGGCACCGGGTCGACCAGCTTGAACTGCGGCTGGCCGCGCTGGAGCGGAAGTGACCGGCGCGAGCAGCACCGCGTCCTCGGTCCGGAACGGTGTCACCGTCGCCGGATCCGCCTGCGAACGACGCTCATGCGAAATAGTCCACGCATGAGCGAGATCGTCTTGATGTCCGACCCGACGGTCGCGGCCGTCCCGATCGCCGAATGCGGCGAACGGCTCGTGGACGTGCGACGGGACAGCCCGCTGCTGGTCGATGCGCGCAAACAGCCACGATTCCGCCGAGGCCTACACCTACCTGCGGGAAGGTGTGCTCGACCGGCTCCTCGCAGCGGAGGCCTCGCTGCCTGAGGGCAGGCGGCTGCTGTTCGTCGAGGGGTACCGACCGCCGTTCCTGCAGCGCCGGTACTTCGAGGAGTACGCGGCGAAACTTCGGGCCGAACACCCGGACTGGTCCCCCGGCCGCATCCGGTCGGCCGCCAGCCGCTACGTGTCCCCACCGGAGATCGCGCCGCACAGCGCGGGAGCCGCCGTCGACCTGACCCTCGCCGACGCCGACGGCCGCGAACTCGACCTCGGCACCCGCATGAACGCGACACCGGAGGACAGCGCCGGTGCTTGCTACACCCAGGCCGCCACCATCACCGAGGAAGCACGCGCGCTCCGGCACGTCCTGGGCACCGCGCTGACCGGTGCCGGACTGGTCAACTACCCCACCGAGTGGTGGCATTGGTCGTATGGAGACCGCTACTGGGCCCTTGCGACGAACGCCGCCGAAGCCCGCTACGGACCGAGAGAGCTCGGCTAACCGCCTATCCCGGAACAGGAATTCCCTCCGGAAGTAGCCGCGCCTCGCGTGCGCCCGCCGTCAGCTGACTGTCCATTGCCGCAGTGCGGAGCCGGTGTTCTCCTGTTGCGCGACGAGCGCCCCATCGGCGGTCGAGGCCGTGGTCAGCCGCAGTCCCGAATGGACATTGGTGATCGTGTACCGGCCCGCTGACGCCGCGACGGTCCAGTGTTGGTTGTCGCCGCCGGTGCAGGTCCACTGGATCACCGCGGTCCCGGGGGTGGTGAAGCCGCCGTCGTCGTCCATGCAGAGGCCGGAGTGCGCGCTGGCGATCGTGTATGAGCCGTCAGCCTGCCGGGTGAACACCCAGTTCTGGTTCGCTCCACCGTTCGGCGCCCAGGTGTCGAGCTGGGTCCCCGCGCTCGTGGAGAAGTCCGGCACGTCGAGCGCCTGACCGGAAGCCGAAACCGTGTGTGTGCCGTTGAGGTTGGCCGGGGAACCCGCGTCCGTGAGGGTCAGGGTCTGTTCGGCCGCGCTCCGCGATCCGCCGACCGGGTTACCGGAGGTGTCGGTCCAGGACCTGGTGGGCGTCGTCTCGGCGGACCGGTCCTGCGCCGAGGACAGCCCCAGCACCAGGCCGCTGTACCGGTTGACGAGCCGGTAGGTGCCCGACTGCGACGTGTTCGCCAGGACGAACCACTGCTGTCCGGGGGTGGGCCCGCCCGGTCCGGACGCGGTGACGGTCGGCTTGGTTCCCCAGGCCCGCTGCGAGATCGACGTGGAGTCGACGCCCAGGAGACGGCCGGTGGCGGCGTTGGTGATCCGGTAGGAACCGTCGCCGTTGCCGTCGAACGACCACGCCTCGAGTGCGGAACCGGTCGGCGCGGACAGGGACTGGGTCGCCGAACCGCCCTGCACCTGGGCGAACACCCGTCCGCCGCCGCTGCCGATGCGGTAGGTCTTCGCGGGATCGAGCGGGGAACCAGCGGGTGCGGTGGAGGTGATCGTTTCGGTGGCGTACTCGCCGTCGGAGGTCGCGCAGGAGAAGGCGCAGTAGGACCGGAAAGTCTTGCCGATGATCATGGAGTTCGTCTTGTTCGCCCCGTCCAGGAACCAGCGGTACCAGGACTCGGACTTGTAGGCGCCGGAGTCACCGATCAGGTGCCACTGCTGGGTGGCGAGGTTGTCGGTCACGTAGTACCGCTGCGGCGCGGCTCCGGAGACGGCCTCGGGTTCACCGAGGTATAGGCCGAGGTGGGCGTCATAGGCGATGTTCATGACGAACAGGTCCGACTTCACGGGTACCGTGCCCGCCGCGATCTGCTCGTCCACCGAGCCTTTGTCGGCGGGGTTGTAGTCCTTCGCCACGGGCGTGTAGCCCGACGGGGCGGACGAGGTCGCCGGGACCATGTTGCTCTCCCGGCCGCCCACCCCGGGTTGCGACCAGGAACCGTCGTACCACTTGGACCAGGAGCCGGTCGCCAGCTTCGACGACATCGGCGCGCGGGCGACATGCGCGAGGCCGGTGAACTTGCCCGGCGTGCCCGCCTTGGGAACGATCCGGGAGGCGTAGTAGACGTAGAAGTATCCCGACGCCTGGTCGACGAACAGCCGCGGGTCGCCGTCGCCGTAGTCGAACGTCTCGTTCGGGAACGCCGTGGTGTCACCGCGAGCCGTGCTGTGCGGGGAGGTGATGACGTGGTCCTTGATGGTCCACGTCTTTCCCTGGTTCGTCGACGTCGCGTAGTCGATCGCGTCGTAGTGCGAGAACGAGTTCGCGCCGAACGGCTCGGGGGTGAACTCGTTGTGCACCAGGCCGTACCAGTCGCCGGTGTCCGGATCGACCCAGACCCCGACCAGGTCGCAGAAGTTCTTCTGCGAGTAGCCAGAACCCGCGGGCGGGTCGGTGGCCTGGCGGCCGGTGGGGCTGTTGTTGCACCGCCAGGTCGTGTCGTTGTTCTTGTCCTGGGGATTGGCCGGATTCACCGCGTTGCTGATGCTGGCCGACTTGGTGGCGGAGTCGAAGTCCTTGCCGGTGTAGAAGTCCCACACCCGATTCGACTGGACACCGTAGTTGGCCTCGGACTGCTGGAAGTAGAACGTGCCGTCCTTGTCGAGGTAGGGCGCCGCCGGGGTGTCGGTGGGGTACGCGTACGCCTTCGTCGCGTCGACGGTGATCGTGTAGTCGGCGGCCGGTGGTGCCGCCCAAGCGGCCGGTGGAGCCAGCACACCGACCGCCACCAGTGCCGTGATCATGAGGGCCGCACCCCTCCGGCGTCGCGCGAAGGGCCTGGCTACCACAGACAGACGACACATCGCGAACTCCGTAACGTGAGGCAGGCACCGGCCGGGTGGGTTGAGCGCAGACTTTATGCACCAAAATGTCTGCAAGTCAATAATTTCAAACATTTTCAAGCATAAAGTCGGTCCGCTCCGCCGGTGTCCGTTTGGACAGTCATGGCCCGCCCTCCGATCTCCTCTCGCGACCTTCGCCAGCAGTGGCCGTCTGCCGCCGTCACTGTGCTGACCACTGGTCCTTCGAGGTCATGAGCCGACTATGGCCGGGCCTGGCATCTCATCGCGTCAGCAAGAGTTGCCTATTCGGCGGCGTAGCGGCGCGGGCGCTCACCGGTCAGCGCCCGCGCCGAGGACGCTAGGGGACAGGTGGGGTGCTGAAAGGCGCGCTCCAGGTCTGGTTGGGTTGGTCACTGCCGCAGGAGTAGGTGGCCACCGCCGCGTTCACGTCGCCGAGCGCGCCACCGTGGATGTCGGCGCACAGACCGTTCGCCTTGAGCTGGCCCGCCCGGTTGTAGGTCCAGAGCTGCTTGGCGTCGCCATTGGCGCAGGTGCGCAACCGGAGGCCGGAGGTTTCCCCTGACAGACAGAGCCCGACGTCCGCCAGCGAGGCGATCTGCCCGTTTGCCTGACGTCGCCACTGCTGGTTGGCGTTGCCCGTGCAACCGTAGAGTCCGACCGTGGCTCCGCTGGTCGCGCCGCGGTAGGCGTCGAGGCAGTACCCGGATACCTGGAAGGACGGCTGCGCGGCCTGGATCTGACCGACCGGCGCGGCCGCGCCGCAAGTGCCGGGATCGATGACGTACATCGCGCTGTCGTGGACACCGACAGTGGTGGTGATCGAGCCGGTCACCGAACTGGTGGCGTGCGTCCACAGGTTTTTCGCACCGTGGGTGCAGCCAGGGTCGGCGAACCCGGCGCGGGCCAGGTCCAGCGTGTAGGAGACGGCGGACGAATTCTTGTTGAGCACCACCACCGCGCGCGAGCCGTTGGCCAGTGGCTTGACGACGACCTCGATCCCGGAACCGGCGCTCATTCCCTGCTGGGAGGCGAGGTAGCCGCCGGCGGTGGTGTCCTGGTCGACGGCGATGATGTCGCTGTTCTTCAGGATGTTCAGCTGCGGGGCGTAGGTGACCGGGTCGGCGGCCATTTTGCGCACGTCGGTGCTGATCATCAGCGGCGATCCCATCGCCGACCACAGGGCGAACTGGCTGCGCTGCTCGGCCGGGGTGAGCTGCTTGTTGTCACCGATGAGCACCATGTCGGCGTCGTTGTGGTTGCCCGAGCCGTTGTAGCGGCCCAGCGCGACGGTGTCGGTGAGGTTCTGCAGCACACCGCCCTCGTAGTAGTCGCCGCCGTGCGGCCAGTCCCACGCGGAGGCGGCGGGGTCGTGCCACACGGCGATGTCGGGGCTGACCCGCCACATCTGCCCGAGCCCGCGCACCCAGTCCATCGTGCGGTACTTCTCGCTGTCACTGGGGCTGTAACCGGCCGGGGCGGATTCGTTGAACAGGATCTTGCGGGGGTTGTCGCGGGTCGCGTCGTTCAGCGCGTTCGCCGTGGTGGTGAACTCCTGCTGCCGGTTGGCCGACGTGGTGCCGCAGTTGTCGAGTTTGAGGGAATCGATTCCCCAGTAGGCCAGCGAAGTCGCGTCGCTCTGTTCGTGTCCCATCACTCCGCCCGGCACGCCCTGGCAGGTGTTGACCCCGGAGGTGCTGTAGAGGCCGGCCTGCATGCCCTGGTTGTGCACGTACTGGGCGTAGTCGGTGAGCTCCCAGTCGAAGCCGGGCTGATCGCCTCCGCCCCACTTGGCCGCACCGTGCAGGTAACCGGCGTCGGAGCGCTGCATCCAGCAGTCATCCACGGTGAGGTTGGTGTACCCGGCCGCCACCAGCCCGGTGTCCTTCATGGCCTTGGCCTGATCCTGCATGAACTGCTGGAACGAATAGCCGGTGCGGGTGCCGTCGAGCCGGGCCTGCTGCGCGCAGGTGAACCGGGCCCAGTTGTTGAAGCCCATCATCGGCTTGGCACCGATCGGGGTGCTGGTGTTCGCGGCGACGGTGTCCGCCACGGCGCCGAGCGGCTCCAGCACGGTCAGCCCGGCGGTGATGGTCACCGCCGTCAGTAGGAGGGCAACGCGACGATGCGGTCTCATCCAACACCTCACAGGGCGAGTAGTGAACAAATATGCTTGATATCTGCTTACTTCAATCAGTAGTGCGCAGACACTGCCAGGGGCAGCATCGGGAGTCAAGGGTCGACGTGTCCCTCGCACTCGAAACGTGCTGCTCCAGGTCCCGCGTCGACCTTCGACTCGCAGCCCACCATGACAGATCAAGAGTGCAAAATGATGCTACTAAAGGCCGTGTTTTGAACACTAACGTACAGATAGTGTTCCTGCCCTGGCCGACGTGCGGCACGTCGTGGTGCTCATGCAGGAGAACCGGTCTTTCGATCACTGCTACGGCACGATGAGCGGGGTACGCGGCTTCGGTGACAGCGAATCCTGGAACTTCGACTCGTTCGACGGCTGGTACGACCTGACCGCCACCACCACCGGCGACCCGGCCTTCCAACGCCGGTTCACCGGCCGCTACGAGAACGGCAAGCCCAGCAAGACCGGGTGATTGCCGCTCAGGTGTCGAGCAGGGCGGGGACGAAGATGTCGTCCGAGGTGAGCAGGCGCTTCGAAAGTCCCTGCTCGTGGTGGTAGCGCAGGAACGTGTCGACGGCTTTCCGGTTGGCGTCGACGCCGTAGGGCCACCAGTCCTCGCCCAGCAGCGCGCGGTTGTCGGAGAACAGGCCGCTGAACCAGGGGGTGATCACGGACATGTGCTGCTTCGCCGCGCCGGCCCGGTACTGCTGCTGCACAAGGTCCTTGGCCCGGGAGAACGCGCGGTAGACCGACCGCACCAGGCCGGGTTCGCCGACGAGTTCCCGGCGGATCGCGACGGCGTGCATCATCGGGAAGATGCCGGTGCGGCGGTAGTAGTCCTGCTCGGTCGATCGGTAGTCGGGGAACAGCCGACGGATCTTCGGCGAGCCGTCGATCAGGGCCTGCGGGACGTCGACCGAGAGCAGGGCGTCGATTTCCCCGTCCTCGAGCATCGCCCCGAGGGTCTCGCCGCCCTCGGTGTGGCGGACCTCGACGCCGCCGGGGACGGGCTGCGGGATCCAGTCGAACGCCGGGATCGGGTGGTCGGTGCCGCCGATGACCCAGCTGATCTGGTCCGGGGTGACCTGGTGGTCCTCGGCGAGCACACCCTTCATCCACACGCCGGGATCGCTGCCCCAGAGCGCGAACTCGCCGACGGTCTTGCCCGCGAGGTCCTCCGGCTTCTCGATTCCGCTGTCGACGTTCACGAACAGGGCCGAGTGGCGGAAGTTGCGGTTCGGGAAGATCGGCAGGGCCAGGAACGGCGAATCGTCGAGATCGAACGTGCGCAGGAAATAGGTCAGGCCGAACTCGGCGATGTCCAGCTCACGCTTGGCCATCTCGCAGAACACGTCGGAGATGAGTGGCGAGGTGACCAAGGTGGCGTCGACGCCGTCGATCGGGACGCGCCCGTCGAACATCGGCTCGGTGTGCTCGTAGCGGTAGACGCCTACCTTGAGGCTCAGGTCCGTCATGTCGATGTCTCCTTCCGGAGCTGGGTTGGTGCTTGAGGTTCACGGTCGATCCTCGCGACGACGCGCCTGAGCGGCCAACACCAGTGCGGTTCGCTCGATACCGGATCGGTATGATGAGGCGATGGACCTGCAGGGGCTGCGGTACTTCGTGGCCGTCGCCGAAGAACGGCACATCGGCCGGGCCGCCGCCCGGCTCCGCATGACGCAGCCGCCACTGAGCCGGGCCGTGCATCGGCTCGAGGCCGACCTCGGCGTGACCCTGTTCGACCGGATCCCCAGCGGGGTGGAGCTGACCGAGGCGGGCCGGACCCTCTACGACGACGCCCGCTCGCTGCTGGAGCAAGCCGATCGTCTCGAGACACGCGTACGCTCCGCCGCCGGTCGCGCCACCCTGACGGTCGGATCGCTGGCCGACACCGCCGAGCTCGTGGGTGGACGCATCGCCTCGGTTTTCCGGCAACGCCACCCACACGTGTCCGTGCGCATCCACGAGGCGGACCTGGCCGACCCCAGCGCCGGGCTGCGCGCCGGGCTGGTCGACGTCGCCTTGACCCGGTTGCCGTTCCAGGACACCGGCCTGCGCAGCCACGTCCTGCACGTCGAACCGGTCGGACTGGTCGTCCGCGACGACGACCCGCTCGCCGGGCAGCCGTCGGTACGGCTGGCCGACCTGCCCGACCGTAGCTGGGTGCGGCTACCGGCCGAAACCGACCAGGTGTGGCGCGAGTACTGGACCGGCGAGACGGCCGCCACCGACCAGGGCGCCCCGATGCGCACCATCCAGGAATGCCTGCAGGCCGTGCTGTGGAACGGCCTGTCCGCGCTCGCCCCACTCGACCAGGTGACACCCGCCGGACTGGTCACCGTACCCGTCGCCGACCGGCCCCCGAGCAGGCTGGTGCTCGCCTGGCCGTCAACCGGCACGTCCCCGCTGGTCCGATCGTTCGTGCGGATCGCGGCCGAACTCTACGATCGCGCCGCGGCTGATCACGGGCGCACCACGACCTGACTGCCCGGCCGACGGCCCGGCCGTCGAGGACAAACCGCCAACCTACTTCGCGGTCTTGCCGAGCACGCCGCTGACGTAGCGCACGTCGCCCATGCGCAGGCCGTCGTCCTCGAGGGACGGAAGGTTGTTGGCGGCGAACAGGTCCCGGATGCTGGTTCCCGTCAGCGCCCAGCCGAGGTCGGTCAGGTAGGGCGCCGCTTCGTTGCGCTCACCGAAATATCGCAGCCTCGCCATGTCGGTGTCGAAACCGTGCGCACGCCAGCTTTCGGAGCTGCGGTCCAGGCTGTCCTTCGTTTTGCCCTCCTCCCCCGGTCGCGGGTTGGGCCTGCTTTCGGTGGCCACCCGGCTTCCCGGCGCGCTGAGTTCGGTGATGGTGTCGAGCAGGCGGTCCTGCGCCTCGGGCGGCAGGTAGCCCAGCAGGCCCTCGGCGCTCCACGCGGACTGCCGGGCCGGGTCGAATCCGGCGGTACGCAGTGCGGTGGGCCACTCGTCGCGCAGATCGACCGCGGCCACTCGCCGGTCGGCGGTGGGCGCGGCACCCAACTCGGCCAGCGTGCGGGTCTTGAACGCGATGACCGGCGGCTGGTCGACCTCGTACACCACGGTCCCGGGCGGCCATGGCAGCCGGTACGCGCGGGAATCCAGGCCAGCGGCCAGTATCACGACCTGCGTGATACCCGCGCCCGTCGCGTCGAGGAAGAACTCGTCGTAGAACTTGGTCCGCACCTGGGCTCCGTCGATCCACACCTGCTCGGCCAAGCCCAGGTCGCCGGGGGTCACCTCGCCGGTCGCCAGCCGGGTGAGGAGGTCGACGCCGACCGCCCGGACGAGCGGTTCGGCGAACGGGTCGTCGATGAGCGAACGATCCGCGCGGGTCGCGATCGCTCGGCCCGCCGCGTCCATGGTGGCGGTCGCGCCGACGCTCCATGCCAGGTCCCAGGTGTCTCCGTCGTGCCTGTCGGAAGTCATGCTCTGCCCTGCCTGTGGTTGCGCGGGCCGGCGGCGGCTTGCAAAGTCCTTTGAGGACAGTGCGCTCGAGACCGCGGCCGCGGTGTCAAGAGGACTCGAGAAGCTGGGCCAGCAGGACGGTGTCGCGCAGATACCGCTCATAGGGGAAGCCTGCTTCGAGCAGGCCGTTGCGCAGCTCGTCGTGGAGAGGTTTCCCGCTCTCGTGGAAGGCTTTGCGGCCGGTCTCAGTGGTGCTGACCAGCCGTCGCCGTGCGTGCTCGGGATCGGTGCGGACCTGCACCAGCCCGGCCGCCTCCAGTGCGCGCAACGCCCGGCTGATCGCCGGGTCCGACACCAGCAGCGCCTGCGCCAGCCGGTGCTGGGTCACCGGCTCGATGTCCTCCAGCGTCCCCAACAGCCGCATCTGGCTGTAACTCAGCCCGCCGAGTTCGTCGCCGCGCCGCCGCGCCGCCTCCCCGAGCAGGAGCACTACGCGATGTAACAAGTCTGCGAGCCCGTCATCCATGGTTCGAGCATACCTGAGTCTTGACAAGTTAATATTAACTATGCAAGATTCAGGGCATGAACACGACCACTTACCTCGCCAAGTCCGCCTTCCCCCTGATCTTCGTGCTGGTGCCGATCGTCGGCGCACTGATCCGCACCCGGCACAGCCCGTCCCGGCAAGCGGCACTGGAAACCTGGCAGCGGTGGTGGGCCATCGGCGCCCTCGGCTGCGGAAGCCTGTGGCTGACGTTCGCGTTCGTCACGGTCCCGGACGCGATGGCCACCACGATCGGCTTCACCCAGACCCCGTTCGAGTTCGAGATCGCCTTCGCCAACCTCGGGCTCGCCATCATGGGCTTCCGCGCCGCCTCGGCCTCGGCCAGGGAACGCGTCACCATCGGCCTCGGCGCCGGCATGTTCCTCTGGGGCGCGATCATCGGCCACCTCTACCAGTGGATCGCCAACGGCGACCACGCTCCCGGCAACACCGGCGGAGTCCTGATCGCCGACCTGCTCTTCCCCGCGGTCATGATCATCCTCGCCCGCAGCTCACAGCGACTGGCGGCCGAGGAGCAGCCCGTCACCCCAGCCCTCGTCTGACGTCTTGCCGGGCGCTCACCACCCGCGAGCGCCCGAACGCCCGCGCCCTCGATCTCGCCCGACGCCGGGTTGTCCGCCTTCTGTCCGCCGTCGAAGGCGCAACCCCGGCCTGAGCGACATGATCAAGAGTACGGTGAAAAGCAGGCGCCGTCGCGTCTCGAAAGCGGCCGATCAGCGCCGGAAGATCCTTCTGTGAAAGGCAAGTCGTGCATCCTCCTTCCTCAGCAGCCGTGCCGCCGCTCGGCGCGCGCCGCGATCGGTTCGCTCCCGTCGCCTCGCTGCGGGCGGCGCGGGCGGCCGGGACGAGCTGCCCGATCACCACGGTGTCCGGCCACGTCGGCGCACTGGTGGCCGGACACGCCCAAGCCAGGACAGTCCACAGTGCCGAGACCCTCAGCCTGGGTGAATGCCACCACCAAGGGGTACCGCCATCGGCGCCGACCCCGAGCAGTGAAATCGCTTTCCGCCGGGACTCGTTCATCCACGGCATCGACTCTCTCCCCCTCACGTGGTGACCATCCTCGCCTGCACGGACGACAAAGGAGCGAACCCCGCATGACGACCCCGGCCCAGCTGCACATCAGCGACGAGTTTCCCGCACTGCTCGAACGGATCGACGCACTCGGCGAGTCCGTCGAAGCGAACGCGGACGAGGCCGAAAAGCTCGGCAGGCTCACCGAGGACACCGCGCAGGCGTTGCTGGGCGCCGGGATCGTCCGTGCCGGTCTGCCGGTGAACCTGGGCGGATACGAGTTCTCCCCGCGCCAGCTGATCGAGACGGTCGAGCGGCTCAGCCACCACGACGCCGCGGCGGGCTGGACGATGATGGCGCTGCAGATGATGACCGGGACCACCGCGGCCTACCTCGGCGCGGCCGCGGCGGCCGAACTGTTCCCCGACGTCGCGGGCGGCAACCACGCCCTGCTCTCCGGTCACGGCACCCGGCCCGGCCGGGCGGTTCCGGTGGACGACGGCTATCTGGTGAGCGGGAGCTGGCAGTTCGCCTCCGGCATGGCGCTGGCCACCCACATCCACAGCGCGATCCTGGTCGAGGGCACCGGGGAGCCACGGGTGCTGGCCATGCCCAAGTCTGAGGTCACTCTCGTCGACAACTGGGACGTGCTCGGGCTCCGCGCGACGAGCAGCATCGACTACCACTGCGCCGACGTGTACGTCCCGGAAACGCACACCTATCCCGCGACCACGATGGCCCCCGCCCACGGCGGCGCGATCTACCGCGTCGGACTGGTGAACATGTCCGCGATCGTGCACACCGGCTGGGCACTCGGTGTCGGACGGCGCCTGCTCGACGAGCTGAAGCTGTACGCGTCGCGAAAGTCCGGCACCTTCAACGCCGCCGTCGACACCTCGCAGTTCCACGCCGAGTACGCGGCCGCCGAAGCCAAGCTCCGCGCGGCACGAGCGTGGGTGATGCAGGTGTGGCAGGACAACGAAGACACCCTGGCCGCCGGAGAGCTGCTGCGCACCGAACAGGAGACGCTGATCCGGCTGGCGCTCAACCACGCGACCTGGACCGCCCACGACGTAGGCCAGACGGTGCACCGATGGGCGGCGACGAAGGCGATCCGACGCGGCCCGATCGACCGGTTCCTGCGTCACCTGGGCACCGGCACCCAGCACGTCACCTCGGGCCCGATGGTCCTGCAGAACTGCGGGAAGTGGCTCAGCGGCGCACAACCCGAAGCGCACTGGGAGTTCCTCGACCTGGTCCCGTGATCAACCGGCGTGTGCTCCGCGGACCGGCGAAACACTGATGGCCGTGGGGAACCGGGGTTCCTCGGCCACACCAGGGAGTCCCGTCACCGCAGGCACACCGTCACGCCTGAGCCCGTTCCCAGTCACGTCGGCGGCCGGGAACGGCGCGTCGGGTACCGACCGCGAAAACCGTCCGCACCAGCTCGTCACCATCGACAGTCCGCAGCCCCAGTATCGCGGCCAGGTCACGCTCGATCGCCGTCATCAGCACCTCGGGCTGGAGATGATCGGTGACGATCACGCACTGCGGCGGCGATTCTCCCCGAAACAGGGCGCGCACCTCGCGCAAGAACGCGCAAGCGCCGTGCCCCAGTGATTCCTCGACGACCACGACCACGTCGGCCCGCGCGAGGTCGTCCCCGGCGAGCACCGTCAGCCGCCCATCCGCCTCGAGAATGGCCGTCGCGCCGAGTTCGGTCATCGGATCCGGTGCGTGCAAGGCGACGGCAACGGCCGCCGTGTCGCGGGCCGGTGGATGTGCACAGCTGCGCTGAGAATCGTTGGCAGTGATGATTTTCGACACGATTGTGTAATCCTTCCGTTGTGCGGGATACTGCCGCATCGGACGAAAACACTGAGCCCTCGTCTGCGTATCCTGTGCGAAGAGTCAGCCACGACTGACTCTTCGGGCAGTCGGGAGACCTTTCCATTGACCCGCCGGGGAGCAATACCGGAAAGTGCGTGAATGGCACCGACTGCGCAATTTCCTGACGGGGACCGCGACAACACCATGCCTCAGAACGCGTCTGAGAACTGTCGCAGCAGCCGCCGCTCGAAGCCTCGGGCGCCTGTCCTTCGAAGCCGCCCACCCTCCACAAAGGACGAAAAGTCCGCCCATTCGCCCGTTTCGTACCGCCATGACCGTTTCATGCGTGCCCCTGAAGGCCACCATGACGGCGTTAGACGCCGTGAAGGCTCCCATCAGGGCACACGGCAAACCTGGTGTAGCGACCGAAGGGGGCTTTCCTCTCGACTCAACCTTGCAAAGGTCCCCTTCGCCAGAACAGGCCGTGTGAAAGTCCCCCGTCAGTCAACGCGGCCCTGGGCGCCAAACTGGACGACATGACATCAGTTTCCGGACGCCCTCTCAGTGAAGTGGATCGTGACGAGAAGGGCCCCACCACATGGCCGACCCTGACCTGCCGGACAACTGGGGCCGATGGGGTGCCGACGACGAGCTCGGCACGCTCAACCTCATCACCGACGAGGTGCGCGCGAAGGCCGCCGCCCAGGTGCGGACCGGCCGGTGGGCGTCGCTGGCACAGCCGATCACTCCCAACCCGATGATCAGCGGTCCGTTCGCTCCCGCGACGGTGACTGTCTCTCCGGTGCAGCAGATGATGTCCCATACCGGGATGGGGGTGGCGGCCGATCTGCTGCTGGTCACGAACCACCACGCGAAATCGACGCACATCGACGCGCTGGCGCACTGGTCACGCGACGGAGAGGTCTATCCGGGCCACCCGAGGGCCCGGGTCGTGACCCCCGAAGGTGTCACGCACACGTCGACCGCGGCCTTCGCCGCCGGGATCGTGACACGTGGCGTCCTGCTGGATCTGGCCGTCGAGGAGCCCCTTCCCCCTTCGTACGCCGTGACGTCGCACGACTTCGAGCAAGCCGAGGAGCGCCAAGGGGTCGAGGTGCGGTCGGGCGACGCGCTGGTGCTACGACTCGGCTGGACGAGCGCGCTGATCCCCGGCAAGCCGTCGCCGGGAATCAGCCTCGACGCGGTGCGCTGGATGCACCGCCGCGGGGTCGCCCTCTGCGGCCGCCGACCGGGGCGACGCGCATCCCCCGCTGGACCCGGACGGACCCTCCCCGCTGCACGGGGTCGCACTGGGCAGGATGGCGATGCCCCTGATCGACGCGGCGGAGCTCGACGATCTCGCGGCGCTGTGCGCGGAGCTCAAGCGCTACAGCTTCCTGCTCACCGTCGCCCCGCCGCGCATCCACGGGCTGACCGGCGTCCCGGTCAACCCCATCGCCCTGTTCTGACCGGACCAGGGCCCGCCGAGCTTCGCCGCGGTCAGTTTTGGCGAGTGGGCCGGACGGTGATGTCGCCGATCTCGACGTCGTCGGGCTGCTCGATGGCGAAGGCCACGGCACGCGCCACGGCGCCGGGCGCGATGCCGAGCGTCCGCATCCGGCTCTGCGCCTCGTGCCTGACCTCCGGTTCGTCGAGGTAGTCGACGAGTTCGGTGGTCACGAAGCCGGGCGAGATCGAGGTCGTGCGCAGGACACCGTCGGTGGACTCCTGGCGCAGCGCCTCCAGCAGCGTGCGGACCGCGTTCTTGGAGGCGGCGTAGACCGCCTGGTCAGGGACGATCTTCAGGCCCGAGGTCGACACGATGGTCACCAGGTGTCCGCTACCCTGGCCGCGGAACACCGGCAGCGCGGCCGCGATCCCGTGCAGCACACCGCGCACGTTGACGTCGATCATCGCGTCCCAGTCGTCGACGTCGAGCTCCGTCATCGAAGCGATCCTGGCGATCCCGGCGTTGCCCACGAGGACGTCGAGGCGGCCGAACCGCTCGACCGCCGCGGCGACCAGCCGCTCGAGGTCCGCGCGCCGGGTGACATCCGTGGGCACCACCTCCGCCCGGCCGCCCGAGGCCCGGATTCGGTCGGCCAGCTCGGTGAGCCGGTCGGTGCGCCGCGCGCCGAGCACCACCGCCGCTCCCCGCGCGGCGAGTTCCAGCGCGGTCGCCTCGCCGATGCCGCTGCTCGCTCCCGTGATGGCGACGACTTTGCCGACGACTTTGCCGCTGATTCCACTCATGACGTTCCTCCTGCTCTAAGCTGACAACTGTCCGGTTGCCGCTTCAGCATACCGGACAGTTGTCCACTTAGCTGCCGAGGCCTGATTTGAGGTGTGGAAGTGCCCGCTCGCGCACCCCGCTCGGACGCGGTCGCCAACCGCGAGCGCATCGTCGCCGCGGCGCGCGCGGCGCTGAGCGGCTCCCCCGGGCCGGTCGACGAACTCAAACTGCACCTCGTCGCCAAGGCCGCGGGCGTCGGGCAGGGCACGCTCTACCGGCACTTCCCGACCCGTGAGCACCTGCTGGCCGAGGTGTACCGGCACGAAATGGGCGAGTTGGTCGACGCCGTCCCGGCGCTGCTCGCCGAACACCCACCGCTGGACGCGCTGGCCCGGTGGCTGGACCGGCTGGTCGAGTACGCGCGGGTCAAACGCGGGGTCATGGCGGCGATCGAGGCGTCGGCCTGGCAGGACCTCTACGCCGACCACCACGGGCGGCTCGACGACGCCCTCACGACGCTGCTCGACCGGGGCACCGCGGCGGACGAGATGCGCGACGACGTCGACGCCACCGACGTCATCCTGCTGCTCGGCGCGTTGTCGCGGGTCCCCGAGAAGGAATGGGACACCAGGGCCCGGAAACTGGTCACCGTCATCCTCGACGGCCTACGCCGCCGCTGAGGGCCCCACCTGTCCTGGTCGCGGCCAGGTGCCGTCGATCAGTCCTGATCGCTCCGTTCGACGCCGAGGTGAAGATGCCCTTCGTGACCGCCGAGGACATCGGCCACGCCGCGGGCGAGGTGCTCCTCGGTCCCGCACCGGCCTCCGGCCATCCCCGGATCCAGGAGATCCAGGGTGAACGCGACCTCAGCATGAACGACGTCGCGCGGGTCCTCGGCGAACTCACCGGGAACCGGAATCCGCGCTACGCCCGGCAGTCCCTTGAGGAGTTCGCCGCCGACCAGCGCGCCGCCGGGGTCTCCGGCAACGTCGCCGCAGTGATGATCGAGGTCGCCGAGGCGATCAACTCCGGGCACACCCGCACCCCGCAGGCACGCGACTTCCGTACCACCACGCCGACTAGTGTCGAGCACTTCGGCAAGGCAGTGCTGCTGCCCGCCCTGGAGGAGCACCGACCCGGCGCGCACCTCCAAAAATCCTTCTAACGGGCCGTTTCCGTCCAGGTGACCGGCAGTTCGTGGACGCCGTAGATGTTCATGTCGGTCCTGAGTTTCACCTCGGCGGCGGGGATGGCGAGTTCGAGAGCCGGGAAGCGGCGCAGCAGCCCCTCGAAACCGGCACGCATCTCGATGCGGGCCAGTTGCTGGCCGAGGCATTGGTGGATGCCGTGGCCGAAGGACAGGTGACCACGGGCCTTGCGGTGCAGGTCGAGGGTGTCGGGATTGTCGAAGCGCCGGGGGTCGCGGTTGGCGGCCAGCAGCGAGACCAGGACGGTCGATCCCTCGCCGATCGTTTCGCCACCGAGTTCGAGGTCCTCCGTGGCGTAGCGGAAGAAGACGTCGGCGATGGACAGGTAGCGCAGGAGTTCCTCGACGGCGTCGGGCAGCAGGTCCGGGTCGGCGCGCAGTTCGGCCAGCTGCTCGGGGTGCTCCAGCAGCGCGAAAGTGCCCAGTGCCAGCATGTTGGCGGTGGTCTCGTGGCCAGCGAGCAGCAGCAGGAAGGCGGCGCCGGTCAGCTCCTCGATGGTCAGGTCCTCCTGGCCGGCCAGATCGGACAGGATGTCTTCGCCGGGGGCGGCGCGTTTGCTCGTGACCAGTTCGGCGAGGTACGTGGTCAATGCGCCGTACGCGGCCATCTTCTCGTCGAGCGACTGGTCCTTGACCATGAACTGGGCGGCGTTGTCCTGAAAGGACTCCCGGTCCGCGTACGGGACACCGAGCAGTTCGCAGATCACCAGCGAGGGCACCGGCAGCGCGAACTCCTTGACCAGGTCGACCGGCGGGGTCAGGCGCGCCAGCTCGTCCAGTTGCCGCTCGACGACGTCGATGATGTGCGCTTCGAGCTGCTTCATCCGTTTGACGGTGAAGGCGCCGGTGAGCCTGCGCCGCAGCCGGGTGTGGTCCGGCGGGTCCATGGCGATGAACAGGCCGGGGATCTGCGGGGACGGTTCGGTGGGAACGGGCATGCCGGGTGTCTCGTACGGCAGGTGGAGAACGCCGATGTCCTGGCGGGAGCTGAACCGGGTGTCGGCCAGCAGCTGGCGGACGGCGTCGTAGCCGGTGACGATCCAGCCCTCGTGACCGTCGGGGAAGACGAGGGGACTGACGGGGCGGGTCTCGCGCAGCCGGGTGAGGTGGCGGGGCGGGTCGAACGGGCCCGCGTCGCGCTCCATCGGGAGGCCTTGCGGAACGGGAACCGGCTGACTCATCGGATTTCCTTTCGTGGCGAGTGTTGCGAGGCGGTCAGCGGGAGTACTCACGGTTGAACAGCTTTTTGGACCAGAGGTAGCCGCCGAGGGCGAGGACGGCACACCAGGCGAGCGCGATCCACGCGTTGTTCCCGAGCGGTTTGTCCATCAGCAGGCCGCGCAGGGTTTCGATGATCGAGGTGAACGGCTGGTACTCGGCGAACCAGCGCAGCCCGGCGGGCATGGAGTCGGTCGGGACGAACCCGCTGCCGAGGAAAGGCAGCAGCACCAACGGCATCAGCACGTTGCTCGCGGACTCGACGGTCTTGCTCACCTGGCCGAGCGCGACCGCGAGCCAGACGAGCGCGAACGTCACCGCCAGCAGGAAACCGGCCGTGGCCAGCCACGCGCCCAGCCCGGCCGCGGGCCGGAAGCCAACCAGCAACGCCACGCCGGTCACGACAGTCAGGCTGAACGCCGTCTGGATCACGCTGCCGAGGACGTGCCCGGTCAGCACCGAGACGCGGGCGATGTGCATGGTGCGGAACCGGGCGATGATGCCTTCGGTCATGTCCATGGCGATCGAGATCGCGGTCCCCTGGACCGTGGCCGTCACCGTCATCAGGATGATCGCGGGCGCCACGTAGTTGACGTACTCGGCGCGCCCGCCCGACACCCCGCCGAGCCCCGCGCCCAGCGTGCCGCCGAACACGTAGACGAACAGCAGCAGGAAGACGACGGGCATCCCGACGAGCGTCAAGGTCATCGACGGGTACCGCAGCATGCGTTTGAGGTTGCGGCGCAGCATCGTCGCCGAATCGCGCACCGGGTGGAAACGAAGGTTCGCCGGGGCCTGGACTTGAGTGCTCATCGGGAGGTCACCTTCTCGTTCTTGGGGTTGCCGGTGAGGGCGAGGAAGACGTCGTCGAGATCGGGGGTGTGCACGGACAGCTCGGCGACCTCGATGGCCCGGTCTTCGAGCCGGTCGATCAGGGTCTTCAGCGAGCGCAGGCTGCCGTCGCTGGGCACCCGCAGGGCGAGCGCGTCGCTGTCGCGCGCGGCCTCACCCAGCGCGCGCAGGGCCGTGTCGACGACCTGCGGGTCGGCGAACCGCAGGCGCACGTGCCCACCGGGGATGCGGCGCGTCAGCTCGTCCGCGGTTCCCTCGGCGACCACCCGGCCGTGGTCGAGGACCGCGATCCGGTCGGCCAGCTCGTCGGCCTCCTCCAGGTACTGGGTGGTCAGGAAGATGGTGACGCCGTCGGCCACCAGGTCCCGGACGATCTGCCACATCTCCCGGCGGCTGCGCGGATCGAGTCCGGTGGTCGGCTCGTCGAGGAAGATCACCCGCGGGCTGCCGACCAGGGTCAGCGCGAGGTCGAGCCGCCGCCGCATGCCCCCGGAGTACGTCGAGACCGGCTTCCCGGCCGCCTCGACCAGGTCGAACCGTTCGAGCAGCGCAGTGGCGCGCGCCCGGCCGTCGCCCCGGGCGAGGTGGTGCAGATCCGCCATCAGGTGCAGGTTTTCCCGGCCGGTGAGCAGGTTGTCCACCGCCGAGAACTGCCCGGTGACACCGATCGCGGCGCGCACCGCGTCGGGTTCGCCCGCGACGTCGTGGCCCGCGACCCTGGCGTCACCGGCGTCGGCACTGATCAACGTGGACAGGATCTTGACCATGGTGGTCTTCCCCGCGCCGTTCGCGCCGAGCAGTGAGAAGACCGTGCCCTGCGGGACGGTCAGGTCAATGCCGTCGAGCACGACGTGGTCGCCGAACGACTTGCGCAGCCCGGTCACCGCGATCGC
This sequence comes from Amycolatopsis sp. H20-H5, assembly GCF_035828755.1. Lineage (NCBI taxonomy): Bacteria > Bacillati > Actinomycetota > Actinomycetes > Pseudonocardiales > Pseudonocardiaceae > Amycolatopsis > Amycolatopsis sp. H20-H5. Next base: position 36,962 of record NZ_JAYMZS010000043.1, read on the forward strand.
GGGCTGGAAATGCCTGGTGGTCATGGGTTTCCCTTTCGAGGGGTCGTCGGCGGATCAGGAACGGCGGATCGTGATGCCGCCGAACGAGGTGTGGGCGCGCACCTCGACGGTTTCGTCGGCCTCGTCCGGCTGGGTGGCGTTGTCCAGCAGGTTGCGCACCTGCCCGAACCCGGTGTTCACCTCGAGCCACGCGGCGGTGCCCTCGGCGATGCCGATCTCCAGATCGCCCATCGCGGTCCCGAGCTCGATCGAGCCACGGACCACCTCGCCGAGGCGGATGCTGCCGTTGGACGTCTTCGCCTCGACCCCCGCGCCCGCCCGGTGGACGGCGATGTCACCGTTGGCCGAGCGCACCCGCGCGTCGCCGGTGACCGCGTCGATCGTGGTGTCGCCGTTGGAGTTCTTGACGACCACGGAGCCGTCGACCTCGCCGAGGCGGACCTTGCCGGAGCCGGTGTGGATCTCGGCGTGGCCCGTGACGCCGTCCGCGGTGACGTGCCCGGCCGCGGTGTCCACCCGGAGCGAGCCGGTCCGCTCGAGCCGGACGTTCCCGGTGGAGGTCTTGAACCGGCACTCCCCGAGCCTGCCCGTGCCGCTGAGGTCCCCCACCTGCACCTCGCCTGCCACCCGCGAGCCAGTGGGCAGGTCGATGGACACGTCCACCGACCTGGTCTTGCGGGAGAAGTCGAAAGCGCGCGCCTTCGGCCCCACGACCTGGAGCACGCCGTTCGCGTAGTCGACGCGGATCAGCTGGGCGGCCTGCACGTCCGAGTCGTCGGACTGGTCGCTCGGACGCACGTCGACGCTGGTGTCGGCGCGGTCGCTCGCGGTGATCCGCACAGTGCCGACGCCGAGCTCGAACGTGACGGAAATGGGCTCGGGTGTCTCGAAAATGGGCATGGTTGTCCCCTCATCTTGGATAGGTTCGCGTCCCCGCAGGTCAGGGACGTGTGGCGGAAAGAGCGGGTGGGGCTAGCGCACCCAGCCGGTGAGGCGCTGCTTGGACCGCTTGCCGCTGTCACGCGGCTCAGGGCGCTGGTCGGAGCGCTGCAGGGCGGTCGAGGCCGCCCGGATCAGCCAGGCGTTGACCGAGCGTCCCTCCTTGGCGGCGGCCTCCTCGACCGCGGCCTTGAGCTGCTCCGGGAGGCGCACGTTGATCCGCGAGCTCGGGCCGTCCTCGGCGATCAGGGTGCCGGCGTCGGCCGTCGCCGGATCGTCCTCGGCCGCGTCCTCGACCGGCCCGGCGGGCGGCGCTGTCACGACGAAGCTCGGATCACGTCCGCGCAGCCGCAGCTCCACCGAACCCGGGGCCAGGTCCCGGGTGATCTCGTCCGCGGCGGCGGACAGCGTGTCCAGCAGCGTCATCCGGATCGCCGACTCGAGCGACCCGGTCAGGCGCTCGACCAGAGCACGGGACTCGTCACCGCCGGCTTCGGCGAGGGTGGCGAATTCGCGGCCGAGGTTGCTCACATACGAGGTCAAGTCCATGACGCCATCATGGCACAGGCGTGGCACCACCGCAAGACATTGTGGCTCAGCATGGCTCAGGCTGGCACCTCACGCGGGAAAACCACTGGTCGGAAGGGTGTACTGGCTCAGGTTCGAGGACGGTCGCAATTCGCTTGACCGGCCGCGGGTCGACGCGGCACTGTGGCGCGGCACCGCGAGTCGTGGTGCCGGCATCACGGGGAGGCAGCGGCAGCAATGGAGATCCGTTCCACGACCGACCAGGACCTCGACGTCTTCCTCGACACGCTCCACGCCGCGTTCGGGCGTTTCCGGGACACGCCTGGCGAGGGCGACGCGGTCTGGTGGGCGGCGCTCGAAATGGATCGCAACCTGCTCGCCGTGACGGCGGACGGGCGGCCCGTCGGCACCGCCGCCACGTACTCCTTCGAGCTCACCCTGCCCGGCGGGATCCCCGTCCCGGCCGCCGGGATGACCAACGTCGGCGTCCTGCCCTCGCACCGGCGCCAGGGCGTGCTCACCGCGATGATGCGGCACCAGTTCGCCGCGCTGCGGGCCCGAGGGGAGGTCCTCTCCGTACTGCTGGCCTCCGAGGCTCTGATCTACGGCAGGTTCGGCTACGGACCGGCGACCTACACGTCCCGGCTGACGGTGCCGCGCCACCACGCCACCCTCGCCCTTCCCCGCACGCGCGGCACGGCCGACGCCACAGAGACCGGCTCGGTCGAACTGCTGCGGCGTGCCGAGTGCGGCGAGATCCTGGAAGAGGTCTACGACCGCTACCGCCGCGCACAGCCGGGTGCGCTGTCCCGGCCGCGCCGCTGGTGGGCCTTGGGCGCGGGGCAGTCCCCGATCTCTCCGGCGCCGCGCTACATCGCCGTCCACCGTGACGCCGACGGCGTCCCGGACGGGTACGCCTGCTACTCGATCGGCGAGTCCGAGACCTTGACGGTCGACGAGACCGTCGCCACCACCGACGCCGCCTCCACCGCCCTTGCCCGGTTCGTGCTCGGCCACGACCTGATCACCCAGGTCGTGTTCAAGCACTTCCCGCCCGATCACCCGCTGCGCTGGCAGCTCGCGGACTTCAGCGCCAGCCAGGTGAGCAACGACATCGACTGGCTCTGGGTGCGGCTGCTGGACGTCCCCCGCGCGCTGAGCGCGCGCGGCTGGTTCACCGACGGCGAGCTCGTCCTCGACGTCGACGACCCGTTCCTCGGCGAGCACGACCGCTACCTGCTGACCGTCCGCGACGGCAAGGGCGACTGCGTCCCGACGGACCGGGAGCCCGGCCTGTCCCTGGACGTGCGCGACCTGGGCTCGGTCTACCTCGGCGGCACCGCCCCGAGCACGCTCGTGCGCGCCGGGCACATCCGGGCCCACCACCCCGGCGCGGCCACCCTCGCCGACGCCCTCTTCCGCGCGGAGCGCTCCCCGCACTGCCTGCACTGGTTCTGACCGCGCGCTCGCCGACCACCGCCGCAGCTCTGGTCGGCAGCAGCTCGACGCGTTGTCAGCCCGGACGCCGTGGAACTCTCCGCACCGTCCGGCACGACTTCAACGGGACGGCGTGACCAGAGACCACACACCGAACCACTGCTCGGCGCCGTACTCCTCGAACCGCTCCACCTCGGTGAACCCCAGCTTCACCGCGACCCGCATCGCGTCAACAGCCGGGCATTCGCAGCCTTACGAACATCCGCTTCTGCCGCTTTGAGTGCCCGTATCTGCCGATGAGCGCGAACGCTACGCCGAGGGCTCCCGTCCGGATCAGTTCAGACAGAGACAGAAGGGGTGACCTGCCGGGTCCAGGAAGACCCGGAAGGACGTACCGGGCTGGTCCGGATGTTTGGTCGCACCGAGATCGACCGATGCCGCCTCGGCGGCATCGAGGTCGTCGACGATCACATCGAGGTGCATCTGCTGGGGCCGCTCCTGGGTCGGCCACATCGGCGGCGTGTAACCAGCCACCCGATGGAAGGAGATGCACTGGCCGTCCTCGGCGCAAACCGAAGCCCGGTCGGCGGAGACGTCGACCTTCCAATCCAGCATCGCGCCGTAGAACCTCGCGAGCGCACCAGGATCGGGACAGTCGACAACGATGAGGGGCAAGCGAGCGATGGCCATGCCAGCCATGCTATCGACGATTGCGGTCGGCACACGCCCGGATTCCGCAGTAACGTGCCGTCGCTGTTGACCGTCGTACATCCGCTCGTGCCGCGAACAGGTCATTTCCGCTGCGGTGCACGCCTCTGCCGATGACAGCGCGTTCGTGGCCAATCACGCCTCGGCTGTGGACTTCACGCGTCGGCTCGACGATGACCTCGTTCCGATCACGTTCGAACGGTGATACGCCGACTGCCCGAACCGGCGATCGTGCTGATCTCCGAGCAAGCCTGCCGGGCGAGATGACGCCCGAACAACGGGCCGAGTGGGAGGAAGGCGTGAAGTCGCTCTACGACGGCATGGTCCGGGTCGTGGTAAAACCGACCTGGGCCAAGCTGATCGACTTCGAGACCACCCTGCCCACCGCCATCGAAGAGCTTATGCAGCGACAGCAGGAACGCCAGCGCACCTGAACACGCACAGCCATACCTGAGAGGACATCATCATGGACGACAGCACGGAAAACAGTATGGAAGACGGTATGGAAGACACTGACCAGCAGAGCCCCCACCCCCGGCGCGGGACGATCCAGCGGATGGACAACGTCGCCATCGTCGTCGACGACCTCGAGGCCACTGTCGCGTTCTTCGCCGAACTCGGTCTGGAGCTGGAGGGCAAGGCGACAGTCGAGGGCAGCGCGGTGGATCGCGTCGTCGGACTCGAGGGAGTCCGGTCGGATATCGCGATGATGCGCACCCCGGACGGCCACGGACGGCTCGAGCTGACCAAGTACCACACGCCGTCGAGCCGAGACGGTGACCAGCGCGCTCCGGCGAACACGCTGGGCATGCATCGCGTCATGTTCGCCGTCGAAGACATCGACGACATCCTCGACCGCCTGCGGCCACACGGAGCCGAACTCCTCGGCGAGCTGGTGCAGTACGAGAACAGCTACCGGCTCTGCTATCTCCGCGGCCCCGCGGGCATCCTCGTCGCGCTGGCCGAGCAGATCAAGTGACCGGTCGGTGAACGACCCAGCGCGGTCGGTACCGGGAAGGCACGTTTCTATACCACCACGACCGTTTCACACGTCCCCTGAAGGCCACCATGACAGCGTTAGACGCCGTGAAGGCTCCCATCAGGGCACACGGCAAGCTTCAGGCGGCTCTCCGGGGCTTTGCGGAGGATCCGCCAGCACAGGTAGATGCAGGCGCCCGCCGAGGGTGCGCCTCCCAGCAGCGTGGCCGCGATGCCGAGGGCGGTGAGCTGCCCGTGCAGGTAGAGCGGCAGCTGCACCGCCGTCGCGATGCCGCACTTCACCACGAATACCGCCGTGCACAGCTGGTAGCGCCGCCGCCAGGCCGGATCGCGCCGCCAGCCGAACCGTTCACCGCGCACTGCCCCGAGCACCAACCCGAGCACCGGCCACCCCACCAGCATGGACAGCAGGAACACCGCGCCCTGGCCCGCCTGGATGAGCACGGCGGGCAGATAGAAGTTGATCGCCTGCCCGGTACTCCCGGCCAGCAAGGCAGACCCCCCGACGATGGCCAGTCCGATCGCCGCCGACCAGTAACGCCGATCAGTCCACACCCGCACGCCCGCGAGCACCACCACGCCGCCGACCGCGATCAGGGCGGAGGTCCACACCTGGCCGGTCAGCAGATAGGCGACCAGGAACACCACCCGGGACGCGACGCCTTCGGCGACCGTGCGCCAACCGCCCACCACGCTGAACAACGACAGAGACTTCTGGGTCAGCACATTGAGGCTCATCTGCCTGCCTTCGCCGCGACAGAGGGGAAACTGGTGCGGCGCATGGTGTCCTCGTAGGCGCCGATCGCGTCGAGCAGGTCGAACCGACCGCGGGACGCTCCGGCCAGCGCCTCGCACAGCCACTGCGCATCCCGCATCGCCATGTTGCCACCGAAACCCGGGGCCAGGTGGATGGCGTCGCCGATGACCGTCACCGGACTGGCGGGCCAGGCAGGCATCGGCGGGATCATCCCGATCCGCAGCGCGGCCGTGACGTCCGGCCACGCCTCGGCGACGACCAACCGCAACGACGGGTGCAGGTCCGCGGCCAGCTCCTGGGCCCGGTGCCACACCGTGGCCGGTGAGCCGGTCGAACCGAGCCGCTCTTGCGTGCTGGGCAGGGCCCACATCACGTAGTCCTCGGCATCGGCGACGACCTGGGAGCCCAAGGCGGGCAACCACTCCTCCCGCGCGCTCACCGGCCGCTGGGTGAACCGCAGCACGCCCAGCGCCATCATCGTGCCGCCCACTCGCGCGCCGGCCGGACTGTCGCCGATCAGCCCCGGCAGCCCGGTACCGGCCACTGCTCGCAGCGGAGTCGCACCCATGACCATGCGTCGTCCCTTGTCGATCACCTGGACGTCCGGCAAGTACCGGCGGCGAACCGCCGAACCGATCCCGTCCGCGCCGACCAGTACGTCGGCCGTGTCCGTGCCGCCGTCGGCGAACCACACCCGGACCGTGCCGTCGGCACGCTGCTCGAACCGCGTGAACTCGGCACCGAATCGGACCACGTCGTCCAGTTCCGTCAGCAACGCCGCTCGGAGCAACGGCCGGTGGACCTGCCTGCCGGGTCGCGCCCGGCCCGCCATGCCGTCGGACGGCTGAGTGCCCGCGACAGTGAGCTCTCCCCCCACTTCGGTCAGCGTCAGGGTCTGCTCGCGCGGTCCTCCCATGGTGGCCTCCGCCATCGCGGCGTGCGCCGGGGGCAGGCACGCCCGCAGCGCCGCCGAGCCACGGTCGTCGACGTGCAGGCTCACGCCCTGCGGACGTCCCAGCGCGCCGTCCCGCTCGTACACCGCGACGTCCACCCCCGCCCGGCGGAGCCCATGGGCCAGCGTCAACCCACCAAGACCGGCGCCGATCACGATCACCCTCATTCCATCTCTCCCTTTTCTTCACCACCCGATGAAGAACACCCTACGGCGAGTCCGAGCAAAACTCCACCGAACGATGAAGAAAGGGTGTTAGGCTCCCTTGGTCATGACGAAACACGGCACCCACGCTCGCCCCGGACGCTGGCGGTCCGGCGCGGAGAGCAAGCAGCGGATCCTCCAGACGGCCCGCGAACTGTTCGGTCAGCGCGGCTACGGCGGCACGACCGTGCGCGCGATCGCCACCGCGGCGGGGGTCGACCCGGCGATGGTGTTCTACTTCTTCGGCACCAAACAGGGCCTGTTCGGCGCCGTCATGGACCTGTCCGGCGACGTCCCGCCCGCCATAGAGTCGATCTTCACCGGCAGCCCCGACGCCCTCGGCGAGCGCCTTGTCCGGACACTCGTGGAGAACCTCGACAACTCCGGCCGCACCCCGCTCATGATGCTGACCAGGTCGGCCCCGGCCGATGCGCAGTCCGAAGCGCTGATGCGCGAGTTCATCGACCGGGAGATCACCGACCGGGTCGAGGCGATGCTCGCCGTGCCGGACGCCGCACTGCGGGCGGCCATGGTCAACGCCCAGCTCCTCGGTCTCACGGTGGCGCGCTACATCCTGCGGATCGAACCGATCGCGTCATTGCCCGTCGACGACCTGGTCGGCAGGTTCGGTCCACTCGTGCAGCACTGCTTGACCGGACAGGCCGCACCATCGTGAGAGCCACGTGTCGAGAACGTGGCGCTGGCTCCGTCCCAGTGACACGAGCGGCCATGAGGGCCGCGAACACCATCCGTACGAGAAAGGACCGCCGCCATGGCCGTTGCCGATGATCTCGACCGCGCCACCGACTCGAAATGGGACTGGGTCGCCGAGCACACCCGTAAGTACCTGGCCTCGGGCGGCACCGAGGGGCACGAGTCGGACGGCGTGTACACCCTCGTGCTCGCTACGACCGGACGCAGGACCGGCGAGGCACGGCGCACCTGCCTGATCTACGGCACCTCGGGCGCCGACTTCGTCGTCGTCGCCTCCAAGGGCGGCGCCGACGAGGATCCGGCGTGGTTCAAGAACCTCCAGGCGGACCCGGGTGTCGGGGCACAGGTCGGCACCCGCCGGTTCACCGCCCGCGCGCGGGTCGCGTCCCCGGAGGAGCGCGAGACCCTCTGGCCCCGGATGGTGCGCATCTTCCCGTTGTACGACGAGTACGCGCAGAAGACCGACCGCGTGATCCCGATCGTCCTGCTCACCCCGCAGGACTGACCCCCGCCACCAAGACCCACGTGGGGACCGGTCCCGGCAGGGGGTCCTACTGTGCGGCGGAAGCACCTCGGCGATCAACGGCTTTCGGGACGAAGGAGTGTTCATGTTCGGACGTTCGGCCATAGCGGCGGCCGCGGGCGCGCTCGTGGTGCTCACCGGCACCGCTGAGGGCTCGGCCGCGGCTGACCGGCCATGTACGTCCGCGCAGGCCTGCCTTGGCAGTTTCACCCTCGCCGAGGGCGCCTCGATGCCCTACTACCGCAGCTTCCCCTTGGCCGGTTCGAGCGCGGCGACCCAGGCGGTGATCGTGGTGCACGGCACCGAGCGCAACGCCGCGAACTACTTCGATCGGATGGTCCAGGCCGCCCGCGACGCCGGTGCGGACTCGACCACCGAGATCATCGCGCCGCATTTCCAGATCGCCGAGGACAAGCCCGCCGCCCGGGAGGTGTCGTGGACCAACGGCGATGACACGTCGTGGAAGGACGGGGGCGACTCGGTGTCCCCGGCGGGCATCAGCTCGTTCACCGTGATCGACGAGATTCTGACCAAGCTCGCGGACAAGCAGCGCTTCCCGGCCTTGACCCGGATCACCCTGGCCGGGCATTCCGCGGGCGGCCAGTTCGTCCAGCGCTACGCCGTCGGCGGGGTGGCTCCCGCGCAGCTGCCGGGGGTGTCGTTCCGTTACGTCACCGCCAACCCGTCGTCGTATCTGTACTTCACGCCCGACCGGCCGGTCGGGACCGGCCTGCCCGGTTCGTGTCCGGCGTACGACGACTACAAATACGGCCTGAACCATCTCAACGCGTACCTGGGCGAGTTCACCGGCGACCAGTTGATCAAGCAGTACGTCACTCGTAAGGTGACGTACCTGCTCGGCGGCGGCGACGTTCATCAGGACCACGGGATCGACCAGTCCTGCGCCGCGGAAACCCAGGGCCACTACCGGCTGGTGCGCGGGCAGAACTACTTCTCCTCCATCGCGAAGAACTATCCGGCCGCGCCGCACGAGAAGGTCATCGTGCCCGGCGTCGGCCACGACAGCGGCGCGATGTTCGATTCGTCCCAGGGCCGGGCCGCGATCTTCGGCTGACCATCGGCCGCAGGCGGTGCTACGCCTGCGGCCTCGGCGAGCTACTTCGCCTTACTACCCGGTCGAACCACACGGTCGAACTATCCGGTCTTCAACGGCCCGGCGCTCCGGTAAGTGCTGACGACGATGCCGGACGGCAGTGCCGTGGTACCGGCCAACTCGAACGACCGGGCCGGGGTTCCTTCCGCGAAGAAGCGCTTTCCCGTGCCCAGCAGGACCGGATAGACGATCAGCAGGACTTCGTCCGCGAGCCCGTGTTCGAGCAGCGTCGAGGTCAGCGTGGAGCTGCCCGAAAGGACAAGGTCCGGGCCGTCCTCGGCTTTGACGCGGCGAACGCCCTCGGCGATGTCCGGTCCGAGGCCCTCGAACGGGCCCCATTCAAGACTTTCCGGACGGTGGGTCACGACGAATTTCTTTGCCGTGTTGAGGCGATCCGCCAGCGGGCCGCTCGGCGCCTTTGGCCAGGAGCCCGACCAGAGATCGTAGGTGCGGCGGCCCAGCAGCAGATCGAAGCTCTCGCCGTACGCGGCGAGGACCGTGTCCCGGCCCGTGGGAGTCCGATAGGGCACAGTCCAGTCGCCGTAAGGGAAATCGCCGTCTTCGGCGGTATGCTGGATCACCCCGTCCAGCGAGATGTGTTCCATGATTTTGAGTTTTCTCATGTGAGCCTCCGGGGTTGGGTCCTGTTCTGGGCGTGCGCGGTGGACGCGCCTCGTTCAGCCAGCACCGCGTCGAGTTGGGGCATCGCCGCGCGCAGCCCTTCTTCCATTCCCGGTGTCGTCCGCTCCATGGCTTCGACGCTGGAAAACCGGGTCACAATGGTCACGCGCGAGCCCGCCGGCGTGGCGTCGAAGGTGAACCTCATCGACGACGGCATGTCCTCGTCCTCGGCGTTGTCTTCGCCGTCGTGCGCCTCGAACGAGCTGATGGGATCCACCGCGGTGAACTTCCAGGAGCCGCTCCACTTCTCCCCGTTCCGATCGCCCATGAAGTACTCGGCGCGACCGCCCACTTTCAGGTCATGACGGGTGAACGTGGCGGGACAGGTGGGTGGTCCCCAAAAGCGCTCGAGTTGGCGCGGGTCGGCGAAAGCGTCCCACAGGCGTTGCCGCGGAACGGGATAGTCGCCCACGACGGTGAAGGTGAGCGTGGCGACGTCCCTGGTGACAGAGGTCAGCGGCACCGTCATTTTCCTTCCGGTAGAAGAATTTCGTCGAGCCGCGCCATGCGCTGGCGCCAAAGGGATTCATAGTGGTCGAAGAGCTCGCCGGCGCGCCGGAGCCGCGCTCGGTCGGTGGAGACCAGTTGCTCGCGACCGCGGGGCCGCTTCTGAACGAGACCCACGCGCTCGAGCACGGCGACGTGCTTTTGCACAGCGGCGAAGCTCATCTCGTAGCGCGCGGCAAGATCGGACACCGACGGCGTTTCCGTGAGCGACCGCGCCAGGATGTCGCGGCGCGTGCCATCGGCCAAGGCACGGAAGAGCCGGTTGAGCGACTCTTCGCTCTCTTCTCGAAGTACAACCATTAGGTTGTACGTTAGCCCGGTCCGATCACTTTCACAACCCTCGCCCGCCCCTCGAAGCCGCTCACCCTCCACAAAGGACGAAAAGTCTGCCCATTCGCCCGTTTCATACCGCCACGACCGTTTCGCGCGTGCCCCTGAAGGCCACCATGACAGCGTTAAACGCCGTGAAGGCTCCCATCAGGGCACACGGCAAACCTGGGGTGGCGGCTGAAGGGACGCGGCCCCAGGCGCCAAACTGGACGACACGACATCGGTTTCCGGACGCCTTCTTACGGCGTCGCGGACCGCTCAGGACTTCAGGAGGTCGTCCAGCTCGGCGGCGAACAGCAGGGCGGGGTCGAATCCCATTCCGGCGAAGTGCCCGGCGAGTTCGAGGGAAAGGGTGCCGTGGACCCTGGCCCAGAAAGACAGGGCCCGATGGAGGGTCGCGGCCGGGGCCGGGTGGCCATCGGCCCAGTCGCGGTGGTTTTCGAGGTGGGCGTCGAACGAGGTGGCCGGCCTGTCCAGTGACAGCGCGACGTGGGCGTCGATCAGGACCGCCATGATCTCGGTCGAGATCGTCGCGGTGTCTTCGGGGGCGTGGTAGCCGGGCACGGGCGTGCCGTAGAGGAGGAAGTACCGATGGGGGTCGGCCAGCGCCCAGTCCCGGATGGCGTGGGCCAGTCCGGCCGCGTCCGCCCCGGACTCGAAAGCCGCCCGGACCAGGTCGGCCAGGCTTCGGTAGGCGTCGCGGATGAGTTCGGTGAGCAACTCGTCACGGCTGGCGTAGTACCGGTACAGCGCGGGGCCGCTCATGCCCAGGCGTTTGGCGATCGCGTTGAGGGACAGCGCGGACACCCCCGTCGTGGCCAGTTGCTCCCACGCGTGTTGCTTGATCTCCGCACACACCTGGGCCCGATAGCGCTCCCGCGGGCTCTTTCCGTCCGTCTCGGTCATCAGCCACCCGTTCCCGGCCCCGCCGTCGAGGCCTGGTTAGACCCTATCACTTTCCCTATTGACACTCACGAAGGGTTAGCTATAGCTTCTAACTCTAGATATTAGCTCTAACAACGAAGGAGAGGGACCATGCGAAGCCCCCGTCACCGGTTCGGTGCCCGCGCCGCCCTGCTCGCGATCCCGCTGGCCGTCGCCGGTGTCCTCGGCGCCGCCGCACCAGCACAGGCAGCCACGGCAAGCCACCCCGCTTCGCTGACCTGCCAGGGAAAAAGCGTCGACCCCGCCGCCAGGATCCGGTACCGGACCGAGGCCGTGATCAAGGCGCCGCTGAGCACCGTCTGGAACCTGCAGACCACGGTGGAACGCTGGCCTTCGTGGCAGCCGCCCGTCACCGGCATGAAGCGCCTGGACCCCGGCCCGCTCCGGAAACACTCCCGGTTCCGGTGGACCACTCCGGCGCCCCCCACCGCCACGACCCCCGCGTCCACCCTGGTCATCACCTCGACCGTCCAGCAGGTTCAGCGCGACAAGTGCCTCCGCTGGACCGGGCCCGCGATCGGCGAAGGACTGCGCATCGACGAGGGCGTCCACGTCTGGAACTTCACCGCGGTCACCGGCGGTGTCCTCGTCCGCACTGAGGAGACCTGGACCGGCGCCCAGGTCGAAGGGGACGTGCCCACCTCCGTCTACTACCTGGGAACTGGTCTCGAAGCCTGGCTGAAAGACCTCAAGACCACCGCCGAAGCCCACCCCTGCGGCCGCTGACCCGAAGCCTCGACCTCCTGGAGGAGAACATGTCCACCCCCACACTCCGTCGTGACAGCCGATCGGCGACCATCATCGTCTCGGCCTGGGCCGTACCGGTCCTCGTCATCGGCCAGTTCGCCATGATGGCCGTCATTCCCGTCGTACTCGTGCTGGTCGGCACCCTGCGGACCACCCGCGGCCGAGCACTTCACTGGTGGGCGGGCGCCCTCACGCTGGCCTACGCCACCCCGCTGGCCGTCTGGGCGATCGGCCCCGACCGCGCACCCAGTCTCTCCAAGGACATGAGCCCGGTCCTCGCCGCGCTCATCGTCGCCGTGGCCATCGGGGTCGCGATCGCCCATCATCGCCTTGACAAGAAATCCGCAGCGTGAATCCTTCGTCGACGGCGCGATTTACCTTACCCGGCCACTTTTTCCACTGTCCGGAAAGGACTGTCGCGCGGCTCACCGTGAATCGCTCGCGGCCTCCCAGCCGAACCCGTCCGGGTCGGTGAACGGCCCGGCGGCACCGCCGAACGAGAGCCGGTGTGAGCCGGTGCCCTCTGGCGGGACCCCGACGTCCTTGGCCAGGGCGCGGCGGCCGTAGAGCGCCAGCTTGACGGGACTCTCGCCGGTGGCGAACTCGACGTACTTGCGCCCGAAACTCTTCGCCACGGGGAGGCCGCGGTCGACGTAGAACCGCTTGCTCGCGGCCACATCCGCGACTCCCAGCAGCAGTACGAGCTCGTCGATCTGCCGGGTGGCCGGGCCGCTGTCCTTCTTCGCCGAGGTCGCGATCTTGCAGATCGTCCCGTCCGGGGCCTGGACAACACCGCCGTAGCCCCAGAACGACTTCGCGGCGGGCTTCAGCGGCGTGGCACCGGCGTCGACGGCGGCGCCGATGAGGCCGCTGACGGTCGCGGGCTGGGCCACCGTGAGCGACAGGCTGAACCCGCGGAAGCCGGTCGTCGGTGCTTCCGAGGGCCGCAGGCGCAGCTGAGTGTCCAAACCGAACGCGGCGGTGTAGAACTGCCGGGCGGCCGTGGGATCGGCCACGTCGAGGGTGACGGATTCGATGAATGCCATGGCAGTCACCCTAGGTTCGGCTCGAGGGCCGGCGCTTCTCGATTCCTGATCGGTCTCGTCGCTCCCCCGGCTCACTCGCCGCGCGTGCGCCGCCCGCGTGACCTACTGTCGCGGTGCCGAGCACCGCCCGCCGAACTGTTGGAGGATCCATGACAGACCTGCAAGTGGTCGCCGTGATCACCGCGAAGCCCGGATCGGAGGAGATCGTGCGCGACGCCTTGACCACACTCGCCGGGCACACCCTCGGCGAGGCGGGCTGCCAGGCCTACGCCCTGTTCGAATCCGAAGCCGCGCCCGGCACCTTCGTGACCACCGAGACCTGGCTGGCGCAGGCCGACCTCGACGCCCATCTCCGGACCGACCACCTCCAGGCGGCGCTCGCGACCACCGACGGGCACCTCGCCGCCCCGCCCGCCATCCACCCGCTCCGCCCGATCAGCGGCTGAGCGGCACCACGCGCACTGACGAACCCCACTCGCGGGAAAGGGACTACCGACGTCCTCGCGACTGGGGTTCTTTAGTGCGTTTGAAAAAGCTCGGTGTTTGAAAAAGCCTGGCTTCGATCGCCGCGACAGAGGAAGGAGGAGCTACCACTCCCTTCCCCCTTCAACTTATAGCGCACTGGGGGGCTTGCCGCAAGACCCGGGTTGTGCCGCAGAATCACCGGCCTGAGCCAGGAACTGCGGCTGAACTCGAGAAACGGGGAGTGACCAAGTGCGTGTGGTGTTGTCGACGTATGGGTCGCGTGGGGACGTCGAACCGGTGGTGGGACTCGCGGTGCGGTTGCGGGAACTCGGTGCCGAGGCGCGGGTGTGCGCGCCGCCCGACTTCGCGGAGCGGCTGGCCGGGGCCGGCGTGCCGATGGTGCCGGTCGGCCGGTCGGCGCGCGCGCTGACGGCCGCGCCGCCGCGGCCGTCGTCCCTGCCCGAGCGCGCGGCCGAGGTGATCGCCGACCAGTTCGCCGCGGTCACCGCGGCGGCGCGGGGCTGTGACGTGCTGGTGGCGACCGGCATGCTGCCCGCCGCGGCCGGTGCGCTGTCGGTGGCCGAGAAACTGGGCATCCGGTCGGTGTCGGTGACGTTCCAGCAGCTCACCCTGCCGTCGCCGGGCCACTCGCCGCTGGCGTACCCGGGCCGTCCGCTGCCGCCGGGGGTGACGGACAACCGGCTGCGGTGGGAGCTGGACGCCGAGAACGTCAACGCGCTGTTCGGCGAGGCGCTCAACACGAACCGGGTGGCGAACGGCCTGCCCCCGGTCGACGACGTCCGGGGATACGTCGTCGGCGATCGGCCGTGGCTGGCTTCGGACCCGATCCTGGACCCGTGGCACCGGACGCCGGACCTCGACGTCGTGCAGACCGGCGCGTGGATCCTGCCGCACGAACAGCCGCTCCCGGACGAGCTGGAAGCGTTCCTGGACGCCGGCCCACCACCGGTGTACGTGGGCTTCGGCAGCATGGCCATGCACGCCCAGAAGGAGACCGCCCAGCCGGACGTCGCCAAGGTGGCCATCGAGGCGATCCGGGCGCAGGGCCGCCGCGCGGTCGTGCTCCGCGGCTGGGCCGGACTGGCCCTGATCGACGAGCGGGACGACTGCTTCGCCGTCGGCGAGGTCAACCAGCAGGCACTGTTCGCGCGGGTGGCCGCCGTCGTGCACCACGGCGGCGCGGGTACCACGACGACGGCCGCCAGGGCAGGCGCGCCTCAGCTGGTGGTGCCGCAGCTGGCGGACCAGCCCTACTGGGCGGGCCGGGTGGCCGCGCTGGGCATCGGGGCGGCACACGACGGTCCGGCTCCGACCTTCGAGTCCCTCTCGGCCGCGCTCAGCGCGGCACTGAGCCCCGAGACCCGCGCACGCGCGACCGCGGTGGCCGGGACGATCCGCACCGATGGGGCGACGGTGGCCGCGCAGCTGCTGCTGGACGCGGTCAGCCGGGAAAAGCCACCGGTGTCCGGTTGCTCGTCGAACAGTCAATCCAGTACAGGCAAAGGGGAATCTCCATGGTTGACGTGATCGTGGCAGGCGGCGGACCGACCGGCGTCATGCTGGCCAGTGAGCTGCGGCTGCAAGGCTTGCGGGCGCTCGTGCTGGACAAGGACCTGGAGCCGACGCCGGTGGTCCGCGCGCTCGGCATCCACGCGCGCACTGTCGAGGTGATGGACCAGCGCGGCCTGGTGGAGCAGTTCCTCGAACTCGGCAAGCAGCATCCGGTCGGTGGCTTCTTCGCCGGAATCACCCAGCCCGCGCCCGAGCTGGACACCAGCTATCCCTTCGTCCTCGGCATCCCGCAGCCCGTCACCGAGCGGCTGCTGACCGAGCACGCCCTCGAACTCGGCGTCGAGATCCGGCGCGGCCGCGAACTGGTCGGGCTCAGCCAGGACGACGACGGGGTGACCGCCGAGCTGGCCGACGGCACGCGGCTGCGCGCGGGGTACCTCGTCGGCTGCGACGGTGGCCGCAGCACGGTGCGCAAGCTGCTCGGCATCGACTTCCCCGGCGAGCCCAGCACGGTCGAAACGCTGCTGGGCGAGGTGGAGCTGACCGCGTCACCGGAGACGATCAACGCCGTGAACGCCGAGGTCCGCAAGACGCAGTTGCGGTTCGGCGCCGGGCACCTCGGGAACGGGGTGTACCGCGTCGTCGCGCCCGCCGAAGGGGTGGCCGACGACCGCTCGGTCCCGCCGACTCTCGAGGAGCTGAAGCGGCAACTGCTGGCGACCGCGGGCACCGACTTCGGCGTGCACTCGCCGCGCTGGCTCTCCCGGTTCGGCGACGCCACCCGGCTGGCCGAGCGCTACCGGGCCGGGCGGGTGTTGCTGGCGGGCGACGCGGCGCACATCCACCCGCCGATGGGCGCGCAGGGCCTCAACCTCGGTGTGCAGGACGCGTTCAACCTCGGCTGGAAACTGGCGGCCACGATCAAGGGCTGGGCGCCGGCGGGACTGCTGGACACCTACGAGACCGAGCGGCGCCCGGTGGCCGCCGACGTGCTGGAGAACACCCGCGCGCAGACGGTGCTGATGGCCACCGAGGCGGGTCCGCGGGCGGTGCGGCGGCTGATGGCGGAGCTGATGGACTTCCCGGAGGTGAACCGGTACCTGCTCGAGAAGATCATCGCGGTCGGGATCCGCTACGACTTCGGCGAGGGCCACGAACTGCTCGGCAAGCGGCTGCGCGACGTCGTTTTGAAGCAGGGACGGCTCTACGAGCTGATGCGGACCGGTCGCGGGCTGCTGCTCGACCAGACCGGCGGGCTCTCGGTGGCGGGGTGGGCAGACCGGGTCGACCATGTCGTCGACGTCAGCGAGGAACTGGCCGTGCCCGCGGTGCTGCTGCGACCGGACGGCCACGTCGTCTGGGCCGGGGAAAACCAGGCCGAACTGCTGGGTGAAATGCCGAAATGGTTCGGCGAACCCGTCAGCTGAAAGCGCGTGGCGCCAGGGGCTTGACAAGGGGTGGACAATAAAAAATCGACGTGTAATCCCTGGAACAAAAAGTGAAACAAAGGAATACCCGTCGAACCTAATTTCAGTTTAAACGCTGTGAGGGGCCTGTGTCAACTCAGGGGTACGAAGAGGAATTACGGTCCGAGCGGAGTTACGTGGCCGGGCTCTACGCGCGGCTCGACGCCGAGCGCGCGCGGGTGAAAGGTGAGTACGACGCGGCGTTGGGGGGAACCGGCGGGACGCCGATGGAACGGGACGTCCGGGTGCGTGCGTCGGCGAAGGAGGCGAGGCGGCTGGACGTCGCGGACAACGGGCTGTGTTTCGGCCGGTTGGACACCCTTTCGGGCGAACATTCGTACGTCGGCCGGATCGGCCTGTTCGACGACGAGAACGAGTACGAACCGGTGTTGCTGGATTGGCGGGCACCGGCGGCTCGCGCTTTCTACGTCGCCACCGGCGCGACCCCGGAGAACATGCGGCGGCGGCGCCAGTTCCACACCCGCGGGCGTCAGGTGTCCGGGTTCACCGACGAGGTGCTCGGCCGCCCCGGTGACGAGCGGTCCGGGGGGTCGACCCCCCAGGAATATCGCGGCGAGCAGGCGGACGCGGCGCTGCTCGCGGCGGTCAACGCGCCGCGGGGTGAGGGGATGCGCGACATCGTCGCGACGATCCAGGCCGAGCAGGACGCGATCATCCGGCTCGATCATCCGGGCGTGCTGGTGATCGAGGGCGGCCCCGGCACCGGGAAGACCGTGGTGGCGCTGCACCGCGTCGCGTACCTGCTCTACACCCAGCGGGAGCGGATGGAGCGCCACGGGGTGCTCGTGGTCGGGCCCAACCCGGCGTTCCTGAACCACATCGGCCGCGTGCTGCCCTCGCTGGGCGAGTCCGAGGTGGTGTTCATGACCCCCGGCGATCTCGTGCCCGGGTTGAGTGTCACCGCCGAGGACGCGCCGGAAACCGTACGGCTCAAGGGTTCGCTGAAGGTCCTGGACGTGCTCGCGGCGGCGATCGCCGATCGGCAGCGGCTGCCGGAGCAGCCGCTGCCGATCGTCCTGTCCGACGTCACGGTGCGGATCGACGCCGGGATCGCGGAGTGGGCCATCCAGGAGGCCCGCTCGAGCGGGCTGCCGCACAACGAGGCCCGCGCGGTGTTCACCGAGATCATCACCTGGGCGCTCACCGAACGGGCGATACCCCGGATCGGCAAGGGCTGGCTGACCCGGGACGACCGCCAGGCCTGGGAGGAGCTGCGGGCGGAGCTGCTCAAGGAGCTCGCCGAGGACGAGACGTTCACCGCCGCGCTCACCGAACTCTGGCCGATCCTGACGCCGGAAACGCTGTTGGCACCGCTGTTCTCCTCCCCAGAGCGGCTCCGCGCGGCAGGCGCCGACCAGGCGCTGCTGCGCACCGACGGCGACGCCTGGACGGTGTCGGACATACCGCTGCTGGACGAACTGGCCGACCTGCTGGGCCGCGACACGGTGGCCGACCAGGCCGCCAAGCAGGCCGCCGAGCGGGAGAAGCGGGCCGAGGCCGAGTACGCCGCCGGTGTGCTGGACAGCCTCAAGCTGGACCGCGAGGAGATGGACGAGGACATCCTGCTGTCCGCCGAAAACCTGCTCTACAGCGAGGACCTGGCGGATCGCTTCGAGGAGCACGACACCCGTGAACTCGTCGAGCGCGCCGCCGCGGACCGGGACTGGACCTACCGGCACGTCGTGGTCGATGAGGCCCAGGAACTGTCCGAAATGGACTGGCGGGTGCTGATGCGGCGGTGCCCCGGCCGGTCCTTCACGGTGGTCGGCGACCTCGCCCAGCGCCGGTCGGCGGCCGGGGCGACCTCGTGGGCCACGATGCTGGAGGCGTACGTGCCCGGCCGCTGGGTCTACCGGTCGCTGACGGTGAACTACCGCACCCCGGCGGAGATCATGGCCGTCGCGGCGGCGCTGCTCGCCGAGTTCGCGCCGGGGGTCCGGCCACCGGAGTCGGTCCGCGCGTGCGGCGTCCAGCCGTGGTCCAGGCGGGTCGCCGGGGACGAACTTCCTGCCGCCATCGAGGACTTCGTCCGGGACGAGGGCGGTCGTGAAGGCACCAGCGTGGTGATCGGGCCGCCGGGGGTGCCGGGCGCGGTGGTGGCGTCGGAGACGAAGGGGCTGGAGTTCGACGCCGTCCTGGTCGTGGACCCGGCACGGATCCTCGCCGACGGCCCGCGCGGCGCGGCCGAGCTCTACGTCGCCCTCACCCGTGCCACCCAGCGCCTCGGCGTCCTGCACCAGGGCCCGCTGCCGGAGGTCCTGACCGGACTCGCCGAAACCCCGGCCCCCGCCGGTGCCGGGAATCGACCGGCGGCGTAGCGACTCACGGACGGGCCGTCCCTGAGCTAAGGGACGGCTCGTCCGCCGGTCAGTAACCGTGACCCGCTTTCGCCAGCGCGGTGAGTGCCCGGCCCACCTCGTGCACCGCGGGTGCCCTGAGCAGCTCGAAATGCCCGTCACCGAGCCGCTCGACCGACAGCCGCTCGCCCACCAGGCACCGCCAGTCCTCGACCTGGCCCGCCGTGAGCTCCCCCAGCAGCAGCAGCGCGCGGACGTCGGTGGGGTCGCGCCGCTGATAGCCCGCGAGCAGCCGCAGCTGCCGCCGATACTGGACGAGCCACTCCGCGAGCCAGTCCGCCGACACCTCCTCCCCGGCCCGGCCCAGCCCGGCGGACAGCAGCGCCAGGCCGAGCCCGTCGTCCGCGCCGACGTCCAGCAGGACCGGCCGGTACCCGCGCAGCGCGAACGACTCGAAGAGGAACTCCGCGAACTCCCCGACCCCGCCGGGGTGGGGAACGGCGTCGTGGCGGCTGGGCGGCGGGCTGTCGATCAGGACCAGACCGGGCCGGTGCCCGGCGGCGCGGCCGGTGCGCCGCCGCACCGCGGCCAGTCCGACGAGCCCGCCCATCGACCAGCCGCCCAGCAGGTCCGGCTCGGCGTGGCGCCCGCGCAACGCGGCCAGGTACCACTCGCTCATCTCCTCGACGGACTCCGCGTGCGGAGCGTCGTCGCAGGCGGTGATGGTCCACGAGGACGGCAGTGCCGCGACCAGCTCCCGATACGCCGCCCCGGCCCCGGTGCCCGGGTAGTAGAGGTGCAGGTGCGGACGTCCGGCGTCCCGCAGCACCACCAGCTCCGGCGTCACCTCCGCCACGGGCGCGGGCACCTTCGGCGGCTCGGCGGTTTCGGCCGGTGCCGTGGCCTCGGGCACGCTGAGCCGACCGGCGGCCAGTCCGTCACAGGTGGCGAGGACCTCCGCCACCACCCGGTCGAGCCCCGGCCCGTCGAGCGCCGCCGGTTCGGCGCGGACCAGCAACTCGGCGCGGGAGCCGGTGCGCA
Source organism: Amycolatopsis sp. H20-H5 (assembly GCF_035828755.1). Lineage (NCBI taxonomy): Bacteria > Bacillati > Actinomycetota > Actinomycetes > Pseudonocardiales > Pseudonocardiaceae > Amycolatopsis > Amycolatopsis sp. H20-H5. Next base: position 56,916 of record NZ_JAYMZS010000043.1, read on the forward strand.
GCAGGGTGCCCCGCACGAACCGCGCCGGGGCGTTCGCCAGCTCCCGCGCCGCCTGCTCGTGCAGGGTGTCGTCGCGCTCGGCCCAGCACACCCGGGTGAGCCGGGACGGCAAATGCCCGCTCAGGACGAAGCTCCACGCGCGTTCCAGCGCGTCGACCTGATCGGCCGCGGTCAGCGCGACCCGGCGGATCCGCGCCCGCTCGGTCAAGACCGCCGCCGCAGGCTCGCCGGGCGGATGTCCGGCCACACCTCGGCGATATGCGCCAGGCAGCGTTGTTCCCCGCCCTCGAAACCCTCGTCCCGCCAGCCCGGCGCGTTTTCCCGTGCGGCGGGCCAGATCGAATACTGCTCCTCGGCGTTGACCACCACCTTGAACACCGGTTCCATGGTCGGTCCTCCCTCACTCAACGGGACAGGTCCGCCGGCTGGGCGGAGTCGTCGTGGTCCGGCAGGTCGGTTTCCAGCTCGCGGACGCTCCTGGTGAACGCCGCGGCCACCGCGCACACCGCGCCGATGGTCCCCGCCAGCAGGAAGATCAGCGCCATTCCGGCGCCCTGGCCCGTGCCGACAAGCGGGCCGAACACCGCAGCCAGGCCGCCGCCGGGCCGCATCCCCGGCGTCAGGTAGTGGTCGGCGAGCGGCCCGGCGATCGCGAACCCGATGGGCAGCGCCAGGTTCTCGAACAGCTGCGTCGCGGCGAAGACTCGCCCGCGTACTCCGGCGGGCACTTTCCGCTGCCAGATCGCCTGGCTGTACCCCTCGACGAACGGCACGGTCAGCCACGCGAAGAACCACGCCGCGGCCCAGACGATCAGCGTGGTCCCGAGCCCGACGGCGATCTGCCCGAGCAGGCTGAACGCGAGGATCCCGCCGATCACGAACGGCATCTTCGCCGCCGGGGCCCGCAGGCGCGTCAGCACGAGCGCGCCGCACACCCCGCCGACGGCGCCGACCGACTGCACGACACCGAGCTGGAGCTGGTCGTCGCCGGTGCGCGCGAGGATCATCGGGATCAGCACGACGAAACCCATCGACGAGGTCAGGCCGACCACGGTGTTGAGCGCCAGCAGGCCGGTCAGGCCGCGCCGGTGGGCGATGTAGCGGAAACCCGCCGTCCATTCGCGCCACCAGGAGGCGACCTTCTCCCCGTCGCGCGCTGGTTTCGACGGCAGGCGGACCAGGAAGACCGTGCCGATCGCGACCAGATAGGACAGCACGTCGACCAGCAGGACGGCGTTGATCGGGAAGAGCCCGAGCAGCACGCCCGCGAGCGCGGGGGCGGCGATGGCCGGGAGCGAGCGGACGAGCGAGAGCATCCCGTTCGCCCTGGCGTACTGCTCTTTCGGCAGCAGGTCCGCGACGGTCGAGGCGTAGGCCGGGAACTGGAACGCCAGAAACGCCCCGGTCACCGTGTTCGTGATGACGAGCTGCCAGAGCTGCACGTGCCCGCCAAGGAACAGCAGCAGCATCACCCCGGTCGCCACCGCCGAACCGACATCGCTCAGCATGATCGTGAGCCGCCTGCTCAGCCTGTCGATGAGCACCCCGGCGAACGGGCTGCACACCACTGTCGCCCCGAAGGCGCAGAACGTCAGCAGGGCGAGCGCCGACGCCTGCCCGGTTTCGCGCCACACCCAGATGGCGAGCACGAAGTTCGTCATCCGGGTGCCGACCGCGGAGAGCACCTGTCCCACCCACAGCACGGAAAACGCTTTCAGCCCGGTCAGCTGCCGCGGCCCGGCCACCTCAGGCCTCCTCGCCCGTCCGGGACGGGACCAGCGACCCGAGCTCCCGTTCCGGCGCCGCCACGGCGGCGGTCAGCACCTCGCGCAGATCGGCCGCCAGCCGCCGTATCGTGCCCGGTTCGAACAGCGCGCTGTCGAACTCGGCGACGCCACGGAGCCCTTCGGGCACCGAGATGAGCGAGACGGTCAGGTCGAACTTGCTGGTGCCGGTGTGGCCCTGCACCTGTTCGCAGGTCACGCCCGGCAGTGCGAGCAGCTCGTTCTCTTTCTCCAGCACCACGAAACACACCTGGACCAGCGGGTGGTGATCGAGGTTCCGTGGTGTCCGCAGGGTTTCGACCAGCACCTCGAACGGAGTGTCCTGAGCGGACTGTGCGGCGAGCGTCACCTCCCGCACCTGCGCGAGCAGCTCGGCGAACCGCATCCGGGCCGACGGCCGCACCCGGAGCACGACCGTGTTGACGAAGAACCCGACGAGGTCCTCGGTCTCGAGGCTGCTCCGGCCCGAAACCGGGGCGCCGACGAGGATGTCCTCGCGACCGGTGTAGTGGTACAGCAGCACTTCGAACGCGGCTAGCGCCGTCATGAACGGCGTCACCCGGTGCGCGGCGGAAAACCGCTCGACCTCCTCGCGCAGATCCACCGGCCAGTGGAAAACCTCCTGCCCGCCTTCGTGGCTCTCCACAGCGGGACGTGGATGGTCCGTGGGCAGGGAAAGCAGGCCGGGCGCTCCGGCGAGCCCGCCGGTCCAGTACTGGAGCAGCCGCGCACGGCCCGCCAGTTCGGCGGCTTCCTGCCGCCGGGCCGCGTCGGCGAAGCGCGCCGGTGGCGGCCCGAGGTGCGGCTCACGCCCGTCGATCAGCGCGTCGTAGGCCTCCCCCAGTTCACGCAGGATGATCGCCAGGCTCCAGCCGTCGCAGACGAGATGGTGCAGCGTCAGCAGGAAGACGTGCGAGTGCTCGCCGTCGGTGAGCAGTCCCGCGCGCAGCAGCGGCCCGCGCCGGAGGTCGAACGGGAGCCGCGCCTGGTCGTCGAGTGCCGCGGCGAGCTCGCCGGGCAGGTCACGGACCGTCCACGGGGTGGGGATCGACGGCAGCACCGCGTAGAACGGCTCGCCATCGAAGTCGAAGAAGACCGTCCGGAGCATCTCGTGCCTGCGGACCACTTCCCCGAGCGCGTCCCGCAGGGCGTCCCCGTCCACCTCCCCGGTCAGCCGGAACGCGTAGGGGACGTTGTAGATCGGCAACTCCGCGTCGAGCGAGCAAAGGAACCAGAGCCGTCGCTGCGCCGACGACAGCGCGTACACGCCGAACTCGTGCCCACGCCCGCGCAGCAGCTCGAGCGCGGCGCGGCGGCGTGGCGCCGGGAGAGCTTCCAGGCGGCCGACGACGTCCGGCACACCGGTCATTCGGCCTCCTCGCCGGGCAGCAGCACCGCGTCGAGCAGGCTTTCCAGCCCGGCGACGGGATCCGGCGGCGGTTCGCCGGGACCGGGCTGCCCGAGCAGCTCGTCGACAGCCACCGCGAACGCCTTCACCGTCGGGTTGGCGAACAGCAGCCGCAACGGCACGTTCACGCCGAAGGCCGCCTTCACCCGCGACGCCACCCTGGTGACCTTGAGGGAATGCCCGCCCAGCACGAAAAAGTCGTCGTCATCCGCGAGCTCGGGGACGTCGAGCACCTCCTGCCAGATGGCCGCGACCCGCGCGCGGGTGGAGGGTCCGGAACCCGCTTCCCGGCGGAGCACGGGCGGGGGTTCCGGTTCGGCCACGACGACGGCGGGCACTTCGACCTCGGCGGCAACGGGCACGAGCGGCGCGGGGACCAGCGGCGCCGACCGCAGCCGGTCGATCTCCGCCGCGAGGGACGCGGGCGTCGGGTTCCGGAAGACCGCGCCCAGCGGGAGATCCATCCCGAACATCGTCCTGACGCGGGCGACGAGCGCGACGGCGCGGAGCGAATCACCGCCGAGACGGAAGAAGTCGTCGTGCACGCTCATCCCCGCCACCCCGAGGACGCCGGTCATCAGCGCGTCGAGCCTGCCCTCGGTGGGCGTGCGCGGCTCGACTTTTTCCGCACTGGCGCTCACCGAGGGCATGAGCTCCCGCAGCGCCCGGGTGTCCAGCTTGCCGTTCGCGTTCAGCGGCAGCGCGGGCACCGGGACGAACAGCCCGGGGACCAGGTAGACCGGCACCTGGTCGCGCAGGAACTCGCGCAGGCCCGCGAGGTCGGGCACGGGCACGGCCGAAACCAGGTAGGCCACCAGCAGCTGATCGCCCCCGGCGTCGACGTCGACCTGGACGGAGACCTCCTTCACCTGTCCCGAAAGGAGAATCGCCGCTTCGACCTCGCCGGGCTCGACCCGGAAGCCGCGGATCTTGACCTGCCGGTCCGCCCGGCCGAGGAACTCGATCGCGCCGTCGGCGCGGTACCGGGCGAGGTCGCCGGTCCGGTACAGCCGCGCCCCCGGCGTCCCGCCGAACGGGTCGGGGACGAACCGCTCCGCGGTCAGCGCGGTCTGCCCGAGGTAGCCACGCGACACCCCGTCGCCCCCGACGAACAGTTCGCCCGCCACCCCGGCGGGCACCGGCTGCCAGTACTGGTCGAGCACGTAACAGGTCGTGTTCGCCAGCGGGAAGCCGATCGGGACGTGCTGCTCGGCGGCGGCGAGGTCGTTGGTCCGGTACGCGGTGGCGTTGACCGTGGTCTCGGTCGGGCCATAGGGGTTGATCAGGTTTTCCGGCGGGCCGTTCGCGAGGATCCGGCGGTGGGTGTGGAAGTCCGCCTGCTCACCACCGGACTGGAAGTACCGCAGGGAGGCGAAGGTGTCCGGCGCCTCGGCCACGAGCTGCTTCATCAGGGCGGCGGGCAGGAACATCATGTCGATCTCGTTGTCGATCAGCTGCCGCCGCAGCCGGTGCGGTTCGAGCAGGTCCGCCTTGCGGAGACCGACCAGCCGCGCGCCGTTCAGCAGCGCGCCCCAGGTCTCCAGCGTGGTCGCGTCGAAGGAGATGTTGGAGCCCTGCGCGACGCTGTCGCCCGGCGCGAACCGGGTGTAGGTGATGCCCAGCACCGTGCGGGCGATGTTGCGATGGGTGACCGCGATCCCCTTCGGGCGGCCGGTCGACCCCGAGGTGAACATGACGTACGCGAGCTGATCCGGCTCGGCGCCGGTGTCGAGCCGGTCCACCGGCTCGTCGTCGATCGACGGCTCGGCGTCGACCAGCACCCGCCGGACGCCGGGGGTCACCGGCGAGTCGCCTGCCTCGGCGTGGGACAGCAGGATCTCGACGTCGGCGCTCTCGCACATCATCGCGAGCCGGTCGGCCGGATAGGACGGGTCGAGCGGCACGTACGCCGCGCCCGCCTTCAACGTCGCGAGCGCCGAGACGACCCATTCGGCGGAGTAGCCGAAGTGCAGCCCGATCCTGGTTTCCCGGCCCGCGCGCAGCTTGCGCAGATGGCGGGCGAGCTGGTTGGCCCTGCTGTCGAGCTCCACGTAGGTGTACGCCGTGCCTTCCCAGCGCAGCGCGGGAGCCTGCGGGGTGCGGTCCGCCCACTGCTCGAACAGCTCATGCACGGTGGTGTGGCGGGGAAAGGCGACCGCGGTCCGGTTCCAGCCGTACAGGATCCGTTCCCGCTCGTCCCCGCCGACGAGCGCGGAACCCGACAGGTGGGCGTCGGGCTCCGCGGCCATCGTCCGGAGCAGGCGGAGCACCCGCTCCGCGACGACGTCCACGTCCTCGCGCGCGAACAGCTCCTCCTGGAAGGACAACACGCCTTCGAGCGAGTCCCCGTCCCGCACCCGGAGTTCGAGGTCGTAAGGCGAGCGCGAGATTTCGACGACGCGGGCGTCGAAGGTGACACCGGCGATCGTGCGCGGTTCCCGCGCCGCGGGCTCGCCGCCGGTGAGGACCTGGAACAGCGGGTGCATCGACAACTGCGCCTGCGGGCTGGCGAACTCGATCAACCGGCTCAGCGGAACCTCACGGTGTGCGGCGACCTCGCGCAGCCCGTCCCGGACCAGCCCGACGACCTCGCGCCAGGTCGGGTCGTAGGGCAGCCGCAGCCGCAGCGGGAGCGCCTCGGTGAACGGGCCGACGGCGTCGGGCCTCCCGGCGTCACGCAGGTCCACCGGTACGCCGAGGACGAGATCCTGGGTGCGGACCTCGCGGTGCAACAGGATCGCGAACGCGGCGGCGACGACAGTGGTGACGTCGGTTTCCTCCGCCGCGGCGAGCTCGCGCAGGTTCCCGGCGACCGAGCGCCGGACCGCGAACCCGGCCCGGCCGGTGGCCTGGGTGCCCAGCTCGGGGCGGGAACGCCTGCCGGGCAGGGAAAGAGGGTCCGGCAGGTCGGCGACGACCCGCTTCCAGAAGTCGGCGCTGCCGTCGAGCCCGGACGGCGGGTCTTCGGCGCACGAACCATCGGCCGGGCCTCGGTCCGGCAGGCCGCCCGCCGCGAAGGCGCCATAGGCGGCCGCGATCTCGTCGCCGAGGAGTTCGGCCGAGCGCCGGTCGGCGGCGATCCGGTGGACGACGACGAGCAGTTCGTGGTCGTACCGGCCGAGCCGTGCCAGCGAGCACCGGATCGGTGACTCCGCCAGGTCGAACGGCCGCCGCAGCGTGTCTTCGGTGAGCCGCGCCAGCCTGCCCGCGCGCCCGGCGGCGGGCAGCGCGCGCAGGTCCTCGGTGAGGATCGGCTCGCGCGGCCCGGTCACGACGTCCGCGACCAGCCCGCCGTCGCGGAACGAGAAGACCGTGCGCAGGACCTCGTGCCGCTCGACGACGGTGTCCAGTGCGCGCTCGACCAGGGCGAGGTCCACCGGTCCGTGGATCCGCACGGCGAGCGCGTGATGCTGCGCGGAGGAATCCACCGCGAGCTGATCGAGAAACCAGATCCGTTCCCGGCGAACACCCGCCGGCCGTCCGCTGGACACCACGTGGCCCACTCCCCCACTCACGCGCCCCGACCAAGTACGTCCGGGCAAAATGGACACCCCTACCGGGCCGTCACGCCCCCGTGTCCGGTAGGGAAGGAGGATAGGCAGGCGCGCCCCCTCGGGACTTGAACATTCCTGTCCAACAGCCCGGAAACGCCGGTCAGGGATGCCGTTTCCGGCGCTGCTGCTCCGGCGGGGCGGGGACCATGGTCTCCACCGGGTCGAGCGTGACCAGCCCGTCGACGAACAGCCCGTCGAGCTGCGGGAGGAATTCGCGCACGCGCTCCTCGGTGTCGATGACGATCACCATGGACGCCATCCCGTCGGACAGGGACAGGATGCCCAGCGTGTGGATCCGTGAGCCCGCCCCGAATCCGGCGACACCGCGCAGCACCGTCGCGCCAGCCAGCCCGCAGTCGTGCGCGCGGCGCACGATCTCGTGCGCGACCGGCTTGTGATGCCAGAGATCTTCGCCGACGAACACGGTCAAGCGCATCATCTGCCCAGCCATGGCCATGGGTCCCTTCCGTTTCCGTGCGGCCGGGGCTCAGCCCCCGCCGGTGCTCCGGCCCCGCTGATCCTCGGCTCCCGATTGTTCGGCCTCTCCGAACAAAACGATACCCAGCGAGACGGCTTTTTTCACCGCACCCATTCTGGAAACAACCCCCAGTTTGGTGTAGGTATTCGTCAGATGCCTTTTCACGGTACCCTCCGAAATGAACAGTTCATGCGCTATCTCGGAATTCTTCATACCGACCGCGACGAGGAGCATGACTTCTCGTTCACGCCGCGAAAGCAAGCGCTGATTGGCGCCGTTTATCCCTTCGAGTGTCGCGCGGGAAACCGACACCAGCACATGCCCGGAGTCACGATGAGCGGCGCGCAGCGTGACCAGCAGCTCGTCCCTGGTCGCACTCCTGAGCACGTACGCGTGCGCCCCCGCGACGATCAGGCTGCCCACCAGCCGCGGGTCGTCGTGGGCGATCACGGTGACCAGTTTCGAGGCGGGCGAGGCCGCGAGCAGGCCCCGCATACTGGTGGTCGCGTGGGCACCGCCGAACTCGCCGTCCAGCAGGATGACGTCCGGTTTGACCCGGCCAGCCAGCAGGGTCGCCTCCCGGCCGAACCCGCTGCCGCCGACCACCTCGAGGTCGGGCTCGGCGGAGAGCACCTCCGTCATGCCCTGCCGGGACAGCTGCTGGTTGTCGATCACCACGATGGTGATGACGCCCGGATCGTCCCTCATCGCCCGCCCGCCCCACGGCCCGGCGAATACCGGATGAACCGGTGTGCCGGAGAGAAAAGAATCAAGCCCCACACCCCATATTCATACGATTCCGCACCCAGAACCACTTTCCAGTGTGACACAGCCAACATCCCATCACAAGGCTGTTCACCCACTGACATAAGGCTACGACTTTGTGAGTAGCCCGTTCGAGTAATGCGTTCAACGCCATTCAACCGGATAAACGGCGGTTACGATCTTCGCGCGAGATGATAAGATCCGCCGGTGACCGCACCCCTGATTGGCTCCATCGAGGTCCTGGCATTCGACATCTTCGGGACCACCGTCGACTGGCGCGCCAGTATCGCGGAGCACGTGCGCGCGGTCGCCGCCGACCGCGGCGCGGAGCTCGACGCGGGCGCGTTCGCGGACGCGTGGCGCGACCACTACCTGCCCTCGATGGCGCTCGTCCGCTCCGGCTCGCTTCCCTGGACCTCGCTCGACGAGCTCCACCGGCGCTCGCTGGACGAGCTGCTCGACCAGTTCGCGGTCGCGTCGTCGTTCGACGAAGCGGCACGCCGTCGCCTGGTGCGGGCGTGGCACGACCTGCGGCCCTGGCCCGAAGCCGGGGCCGGCCTGGAGCGGCTGAGGAGCGGTTACGTCACCGTGGCACTGTCCAACGGCGGTTTCGCGCTGCTCACGCGTCTGGTCAAGAAGGCGGGCCTGCGGTTCGACGCCATCCTGTCCGCCGAACTCGCGCGCCAGTACAAGCCGTCTCCCGAGCCGTACCAGACCGCCGCGCGGCTGCTGGACGTCCAGCCGGAGCGGATCCTCATGGTGGCTTCGCACAACTGGGACCTCGCCGGCGCGCGCCAGGCCGGGCTGCGGACGGCGTTCGTCGAGCGAGCGGGCGAAAAGGGCCCGCTTCGGCAAGCCGACCGGCCCGGCGGCGAAGCCGAGATCGTGGCGGCGGACTTCCTCGACCTCGCGACGAAGCTCGGCTGCTGACGCGCGCCGAGTCCCTTCCCGGCAAAGATCTTCAAGCGCCCGGCGTGTCACCCGATCGATACTGGATCGCAGTAGCCGAAGGGGTGCCATGAGTCTTGTGCTGTACGGGTTCGTCGTCCTGGTCTGGGGCCTGACCTGGATCGCCATCAAGTACCAGCTCGGCGAAGTGCCGATGGCCGCGTCGATCTGCTACCGGTCGCTGGGGGCGGCGCTCCTGCTGCTGGGCTACGTGGCGATCCGGAAGCTGCCGATGAGGTTCGGCCCGCGCGACCACCTGCGCATGGCGCTCATCGGCACCCTGATGTTCTCGGTCAACTACCTGTTCCTCTACGCCGCCGAGCAGCACATCCCGTCCGGACTGGTCGCGCTCGTGTTCGCCATGACACTGCCGCTGAACGTCGTCAACTCGGCGATCTTCCTCGGGCGCCGCGTCCAGCGCACCGTGCTGGTGGGCGGGGTAGTCGGCCTGTCCGGCATGGCCATGGTCTTCTGGGTCGACCTGGCAGGCTTCAGCCTCACCAACACGACCACGCTGGGGGTGATCGAAGCCTTCTGCGCCGCGCTGTGCTTCTCGCTGGGCAACATCGTCTCGGACCGGACACAGGAAGCCGGGGTGCCGATCGTGCAGAGCGAGGCGTACGGACTCCTGTACGGGAGCCTGATCCTCGCCGTGGTCGCGGCGTTCAACGGCGGATTCGCCTTCGACACCGGGCTGCCGTACGTCGCGGCCCTCACCTATCTGATCGTCTTCGGGTCGATCGTCGGCTTCGGCCTCTACCTCTCGATCATCGGCCGGATCGGCGCGCAGCGGGCGGGCTACGTGACGGTGCTCTTCCCGATCGTCGCGCTGCTGGTGTCCACCTTCGTCGAGGGCTACTCCTGGACCGGCTACGCGCTGGCGGGCGCCGTGCTGATCGTGGTGGGCAACGCGCTGGTCAACACCCGGCCGGAAACACTGCGGAGACTGCTCTTCCGCGGGGGCGCCCCGGAGCCGAGCCCGGACGTCGAGGATCGGCTGGTGGACCAGGGGTCCGGCAGCGGGACGGTGAGATGAGGATGTCCTCCTGGCTCAGCCGCGCGCTGCGGGGCGTGCGCGCACCGCTCGACCGGCAGCTCGACCTGTGGGACCGCTACGTCCTGAGCCCGGCCGCCGGGCAACCGGACGAGAACCTGCACTGGGTGCCGACCCCCCACGGCCCCCGGCTGCGCGGCGACTACCTGCCCGGCACCCGCCGCCCCTAGCGAGCGCGTCGTCGGGACAGTTGCCCCTGAAGGCCACCTTCACGGCGTAAAACG